>NZ_PCZU01000289.1:0-545 GCF_002887785.1 Rhodococcus sp. ENV425 | reverse complement strand
GTTGTCCAACTCGTAGCGGACGTCGCCCGGGAGGCGGCCGGCGGGCGCCCCGCCCGGCGCTGCGCAGCGAACGGTGCCCGAACGTGGATCGAGGTCCGCGGCCTCGACGGCCCGGACGGGGAGGCGCTCGGCGACCGGGTGCTCGCCGCGATCCGGGACACACCGGGCGTGGTCACTGCCGAACTGCACCGCCCCTGGTGCCGTCTCGTGGTGTCCACGGACCCGGCCGGACCGACGGCCGGCACGCTCCGGCGCCTCGTCGAACACGCCGAAGCGGAGGGCGCCGCAACCGCACCCCGCGGTGTTCCGCACGAGCTGCCGGGCGACGACGTCCTGCTCGTCCGGCGGGGCGTGTCCGCGGCGACCGCCGGCACCGGACTGGCGCTGACCGCGGCGGGGCGCTACCTGCGCCTGCCGCGCCTGCACGGCGCCGCAGCCGCTCCGGTCCTCGTGTCGGACTATCACCCGCGGATCCGCGCTCTCGTCGAGTCCGCGCTCGGCCCCGGCAGGGCCGACCTGCTGCTGGCCGCCGGGACCTCCGTGCT
>NZ_PCZU01000288.1:14961-36179 GCF_002887785.1 Rhodococcus sp. ENV425 | reverse complement strand
CACCGACCAGTTCGCCGACATGTTCACCAAGCTCGGCGGGCTGATGGCCGAGCGCGTCACCGACCTCCTCGACATCCGCGACCGCGTGCTCGCCGAGCTCAGCGGCCACCCCGAACCCGGTCTCGACCTGCCCGAGGAACCGTCGATTCTCTTCGCGGAGGACCTCGCCCCCGCCGACACCGCCGGCCTCGATCCGACCCGCGTGATCGGGCTCGCCACCACCCTCGGCGGGCCCACCAGCCACACCGCGATCATCGCCCGGCAGCTCGGCATCCCCTGCGTGGTCGCGGCGGCCGACCTGGACACCGTTCCCGCCGGCACCCGCGTCCTCCTCGACGGGGCCGCCGGTGAGATCCGTCTCGACCCCGACCCCGAAGGCGCGGCCGCTGCGGTCGCAACCGACCGCAGCGAGCGTGCGCGCATCGCGTCCTGGGCCGGCCCCGGCACCACCGCGGACGGTCATCGTGTCGAGATCCTCGCGAACGTGCAGGACGGCGCCGGTGCCCGTGCCGCCCGCGAGACCCCGGCCGAGGGGGTCGGCCTGTTCCGGACCGAGCTGTGCTTCCTGGACCGGGAAACCGAGCCGACCGTCGAGGAACAGGCCGCGATCTACGCCGAGGTCTTCACCGCCTTCGCCGGCCGGAAGGTCGTCCTGCGGACCCTCGACGCGGGCTCCGACAAGCCGCTGCGCTTCGTCAACCACCCCGACGAGCACAACCCCGCACTCGGGTTGCGCGGCATCCGGATCGCGACCGCCACCGAAGGACTGCTCGACCGGCAGCTCGACGCCGTCGCCGACGCGGCCGCCCGCACAGGCGCCGCGCCGTGGGTGATGGCGCCGATGATCGCGACCGTCGCGGAGGCCGCGCACTTCGCCGCCGCCGTCCGCGCCCGCGACCTCGTGCCGGGGGTGATGGTGGAGGTGCCGGCTGCCGCGCTGCTCGCCGAACGCCTCCTCGAACACGTCGACTTCCTGTCGATCGGCACCAACGACCTCGCGCAGTACACGATGGCCGCGGACCGCATGTCGCCGCACCTCGCGGCCCTCACCGACCCGTGGCAGCCGGCCGTGCTGGCCCTGGTCGCCCGCACCGCCGCCGCCGGGCGCGCGGCCGGCAAGCGGGTCGGGGTGTGCGGGGAGGCGGCAGCCGACCCGTTGCTCGGCTGTGTCCTGACCGGCATGGGGGTCACCTCGTTGTCCTGTGCGGCAGCAGCCGTCGCCGGCGTCGGCTCCCGCCTGGCCACGGTCACCCTCGACCGGTGCCGCGAGGCCGCGGACGAAGTGCTCCGCACCGTCGACCCCGGCGAGGCGCGCGAGGCGGCGGCCCGCGTGCTCGCCTGACCGAGGTGATCCGCGTCGGGAGCGACCCCCGCGACCTGCTCCCGGAGCCGGCCGGCGCCTACCATTCCCCGTTGTGAACGAACAACTGAGGACGCGGACGGCCGGGTTCGGCTGGACCCTGCACGGCGACGGACGTCGCGTTGCCGACGGCGAGGTCGTCGCCCCGGACGAACGACTGTCCTGGCCCCGCACCGTGGGCATCGGCATGCAGCACGTGATCGCGATGTTCGGCGCCACGCTGCTCGTGCCGACGATCACAGGCTTCCCGGTCACCACGACGCTGCTCTTCTCCGGTGTCGGCACCGCCCTGTTCCTGCTGATCACCCGCGGCCGGGTGCCCAGCTATCTCGGCTCGTCGTTCGCGTTCATCGCGCCGCTGGCGGCCTCGGCCGGCGAGGGCCCCGCCGCCCAGCTCGGCGGCATCGTCGCCGTAGGAGTCGCCCTCGCGCTCGTCGGTCTCGTCGTCAAGGCGCTGGGGTCCCGCGTCGTCGACGCGCTGATGCCGCCCGTCGTGACCGGCGCGATCGTCGCCCTCATCGGCCTGAACCTCGCGCCGGTCGCGGTCGGATCCTTCGAGGCCCAGCCGCTCGTCGCGGCGATCACGCTGGCCGCGATCCTGCTCGTCACGGTGCTCGGCCCCGGCCTCGTCGGCCGCCTCGGCATTCTCGTCGGCGTGATCGTCGGCTGGCTCTTCGCCGCCGTCTCCGGCGGCCTCGCCGAGGAACGCGTCGCGGCCCTGCGCGACGCCGCGTGGTTCGGCCTGCCCGAACTGCGCGCCCCCGCGTTCGAGCTGTCCGTGGTGCTGATCGCCCTGCCCGTCGTGGTGGTTCTCGTCGCCGAGAACGTCGGCCACGTCAAGGCCGTGGCGGCCATGACCGGCCGCAATCTCGACGACGTCGCCGGCGACGCGCTGCTCGCCGACGGCCTGGCCACGACGCTCGCCGGGGTCGGTGGCGGCTCGGGCACCACCACCTACGCCGAGAACATCGGCGTGATGGCCGCGACGCGGGTGTACTCGACCGCGGCGTACTGGGTGGCCGCCGCGACGGCCGTGGTCCTCGCCTTCTCCCCGAAGTTCGGTGCCCTCGTCTTCACCGTCCCGGACGGCGTGCTCGGCGGCGCCACCCTGGTCCTGTACGGCTTGATCGGCATCCTCGGCGTGCGGATCTGGATGGAGGCGAAGGTCGACTTCACCGATCCGGTCAACCTCACGGTGGCCGCCGCCGCGCTCGTGGCCGGGATCGGCGACCTCACCCTCACTGTGGGTTCCGTCGAACTCGGTGGCATCGCGTGGGGCTCGATCGGCATCCTGATCGCCTACCCGCTCCTGCGGCGATTGGCGGACCTGCGCCGCCGGCCGCCCGGCGTGTCCGGTCACAAATAACGCTCGTTCCTGTCAGCGTCAGACCCGTCCTCCGATGTCTACCGTGAGCGTGACGTACGTCATCGGATACAGGAGCGCACATGGAACGCACCCTCTTCGAGCCCGAGCACGAACTTTTCCGCGAGTCGTACCGGAAGTTCCTCGAGCAGGAGGTGGCTCCCTTCCACGAGCAGTGGGAGCAGGACAAGATCGTCGACCGTGAGGTCTGGAAGAAGGCAGGCGCGCAGGGCTTCCTGGGCATGGCCGTGCCCGAGGAGTACGGCGGCGGCGGTGTCGAGGACTTCCGCTACAACACGATCGTCACCGAGGAGACCACGCGCGGAGGTTTCAGCGGCATCGGTTTCATGCTGCACAACGACGTCGTGGCGCCGTACCTGCTGAAGCTGGCGAACGAGGAGCAGAAGCGGCGCTGGCTGCCGGGATTCTGTTCCGGCGAGATCATCACCGCGATCGCGATGACCGAGCCCGGCACGGGCAGCGACCTGCAGGGCATCAAGACCCGCGCGGTGCGGGACGGCGACGAGTGGATCCTCAACGGTTCCAAGACCTTCATCACCAACGGCATCAACGCGGACCTGGTGATCGTCGTCGCCTGCACCGACCCGGACAAGGGGGCGCAGGGCTTCTCGCTCCTCGTCGTCGAGCGCGGGATGGCCGGCTTCGAGCGCGGCCGCAATCTCGACAAGATCGGCCTCGCGGCGCAGGACACCGCCGAGCTGCACTTCACCGACGTGCGGGTGCCCGCCGCCAACCTCCTCGGTGAGGAGGGCCTGGGCTTCATCTACCTGATGCAGAACCTGCCGCAGGAGCGCCTGTCGATCGCCGTGGTGGCGGCGGCGGCGATGGAGGCCGTGCTCGAGGACACGATGCAGTACTGCCGCGACCGCAAGGCGTTCGGCAAGTCGATCGGCAGCTTCCAGAACACCCGGTTCGAGCTGGCGGAGCTGGCCACCGAGACCACCCTCGCGCGCGTGTTCGTCGACAGGTGCATCGAGCAGCTCAACGCCGGAACCCTGAGCGTGCAGGAGGCGGCGATGGCCAAGTACTGGACCACCGACAAGCAGGTCGAGCTGATCGACCGGTGCCTGCAGTTGCACGGCGGTTACGGCTACATGCGCGAATACCCGGTCGCGAAGGCGTATCTCGACGCCCGCGTGCAGAAGATCTACGGCGGCACCAACGAGATCATGAAGGACATCATCGGCCGCGGCCTGAATCTCTGACCGGCCCCGGGGCACCGGTCCCGGCCCGGAACGAGCACGGGCGGCGCCGCGATCCGCGGCGCCGCCCGCGCGCGTTCGCGGGGAGGAGCGAGGTCAGAGCTTGCGGATCACGGTGACGACCTTGCCCAGGATGACGGCGTCGTTGCCCGGAATCGGTTCGAACATCGGGTTGTGCGGCATCAGCCACACGTCCTTCTTCACGCGCTTGAACGTCTTCACGGTCGCTTCGCCGTCGAGCATCGCGGCGACGATATCGCCGTTGTCCGCGACGTTCTGCTGGCGCACCACCACCCAGTCACCGTCGCAGATGGCCGCATCGACCATCGATTCGCCGACCACCTTGAGCAGGAACAGCGAACCCTGCCCCACCAGTTCTCTCGGGAGCGGGAACACGTCCTCGACGGACTCCTCCGCCAGGATCGGACCGCCCGCCGCGATCCTGCCCAGCACGGGAACCATGGCGGCCGGCGTGGCGGACTCGGCGGCGGTGTCGACCCCCTCCGCCGGCTGCGCCTGCGGGGCCGCAGGCTGCGGATCGTCGAGGCCGCGCACGTCCACTGCCCGGGGGCGGTTCGGATCGCGCCGGAGGAAGCCCTTGCTTTCGAGGGTGCGCAACTGGTGCGCCACCGACGAGGTGGAGTTGAGGCCCACCGCGTCGCCGATCTCGCGGATGCTCGGAGGGTAGCCCCGTTCGGTGACCGATTCGCGGATCACCTCGAGGACGCGGCGCTGGCGTTCGGTCAGGCCGGCGGCCGGATCGGCGGTGGTCGTCCGGCTCCGCCCGGCCCGGGGATGGCCGTCCGTCATGATCGTGACCTCCGTGCGTCGTGTGTCGGATGTGCTGGATGTGATGGATCGAATCTAGCTCTCCGATGGCCGGTTATCAAACATCTGTTCGAGATTTTCGGCCGGTAGTGCTGACTTTGTCGGAGCGGCGTGGTACACATCGAACACACGTTCTTTCGAACAGGTGATCGAATTACTCTCGCCGTCGATCGAGCGGTGACCGAAGTTCCGCCGCGGGCCCCGTCCCGCGGACGAGCGACACGGAGGCCTCGATGAGGACATCAGCAGTTCGCCGCACCGAATGGAACGACACCCGGCACCACCCAGGCCAGTGCGACGACACCGGGCAGTACGACACGGGACACTACGACGACACCGGGCAGTGCGACACAGGGCCGTGCAACGACACCGGGCAGTTCGAGGACACAGGGCAGTACGACACCGGACGGGACGGCGAGGGCCGGGCACGACGCTCCGCGGCGACGCACCTCGCCCGGCGGCCGCACGAGGCGCCGGACCGGCGGCTGCCGGTCCGCCCGGATCCGGGGGTGGTGGACTACCGGCGCGCTCCGGTCCGGGTCTCGCGCGTCCCGCACCGGCCCGCCGGGACCGCGCAGCCCGGCCTGCGCACCGTACTGGCGACGGCCCTGCTGACCGCGGTCGCGACCGCGGGACTGCTCGGGATTGCCCACCTGCGCACCAGCCAGGTTGCGGCCGGGGCCGCACGTACCGACGTCACCGTCGTGCAGGCGGGGGAGTCGCTCGGCGACGTCGCGGCGCGGGTGACTCCGGGTTTGCCCCGCCCCGAGGCGATCGAGCGGATCCTCGAACTCAATGCCATGTCGGACGGCCGTCTGCGGGACGGCCAGACCCTGCTCGTTCCGGCCTCCGCGCCGCGGTGAACCGGCATGGACGGGCGGGTACCGGATCCGGCCGACGATCCGGGTATGCAGGTATTGTCGACTCTTGTCAGTCACACCACCTCGTGTGGTCGCGCCGAGAGCGATTCGCCTGCCGGTGAGTCCGGTCTCGGGAGGACGGCATCGGTTCGACGCCGACGTCGCGGCCAGCACGGCTACGACGAAGGAATCGACATGTACTGCCCGTATTGCCGGCACCCCGATTCCCGCGTCGTCGATTCCCGCGAAGCCGACGAGGGGGCCGCGATCCGTCGCCGAAGGGCATGCCCCCAGTGCGGCAGGCGTTTCACCACCGTCGAGACGGCGGTGCTGTCGGTCGTCAAGCGCAGCGGCGTCACCGAACCGTTCAGCCGGGAGAAGGTGGTGCGCGGGGTGGCCCGTGCCTGTCAGGGCCGCGACGTCGACAACGACGCCCTCAACCTCCTCGCCCAGCAGGTCGAGGACGCGGTGCGGGCCAAGGGTTCCCCGGAGATTCCGAGCAACGAGGTCGGTCTGGCCATCCTCGGCCCGCTGCGGGACCTGGACGAGGTGGCGTATCTGCGATTCGCCTCCGTCTACCGGTCCTTCAGCTCCGCAGAGGATTTCGAGCGCGAGATCAAGGAACTGCGCGAGCACCAGCACCGACGCGAGACCGAGTCCCCGGACTGAGCGCCGCGCCGTTCGGTGCGCGCCGGGATCCTCGTCGCCGGATCAGCGAATCGCCGCGACGGCCTTGAGGATTCGCGTCTCCGAGATCGGCCCGCGGGTGCCGAGGTGCTGCGCGAACAGGCTGACCCGCAACTCCTCGATCATCCACGAGACCTCCCCCACGTCGGCAGCCGTGGCCCGCTCCTCCGGCAGCCGGGCGAGCAGTCGGTCGTACTCGGCGTAGACCCGGTCCAGCACGTCCATGCCCTGCCGGTCGCGAAGCGCGCTCGCCGGCAGCGATTCGAGCCGGTGTGCCGCCGCCGCCAGGTAGCGGGGCAGGTCGGCCAGCCGGGCACTGCCGAGTTCGGCGACGAAACCCCGGAACAGCAGCGAGGTCAGCTGTTCACGCACGTCCTCGGCGGCCTCGCCGCGCACCCGTTCGAGCAGCACCTCCACCTCGTGTGCCCTGGCCAGGGCGGGGACGACGAGCTTCAGCAGCGCCGCCACCCGGCCCGGCAGCTGGGCCCGCACCACCTTCGCCAGCGCGGTGAACTCGTCCGGTGTGCGCACCGGCTTGCCGTGCCGGGCGATCAGCTCGTCCACGGCGCACGCCCGGCAGTCCTCGAGCAGATCCTCGAACGAGCCGTCCGGATTGCGGCCGAGCGCCAGCCGTTCGCCGTTGCTCAGGCCCGACGTCGCGGCGCGCGCCTGCATCGGGACCGCCTCGAGCAGCAGGGCCCGCAGCCCGGTGCGCATCGCGGCCTGCTGCGCGTGCGGGGTGCTGAGCACCCGCACGGCCACGCCACCATCCTCGGCGACCAGCGTCGGATATCCGGTCACCTGCTGGCCGGCGACGGTGCGTGTGACCGTGGGCTCGAGGGTGCCGAGCGTCTCGGCTGTCCATACCAGTGCCGGCGCGCGCTCGGTGCTCGACGCCGCCCGGGAGACCTCGGCCTCGACACGGTTCGCCAGCTGCCTGCGCAGCGCGGTCAGGCTCTTGCTGCGCGCGAGTACGGCGCCGCGTTCGTCGACGGCCGCGAACGTCATCCGCAGGTGGTCCGGCAGGGCGGTCGGGTCGAAGTCGCTCGGCTCGATCCGCGCCGCGCCGAGCCGCGACAGCTCCCGCGCCATCGCGTTGACGAGCGGCTCGGAGCGCGGCTGCACGGACGCGAGGGCTGCCGCAGCGAAGTCCGGTGCCGGAACGACTTGGCGGCGAAGATGCTTGGGAAGCGTCTTGATCAGGGCGGTGACCAGCTCGACCCGCATACCGGGTACCGACCAGTCGAAGCCGACCGGCCGGACCCCGGCCAGCAGCGCGACGGGAATGCGGACGGTGACGCCGTCCTCCTCGGTGCCGGGCTCGAACTGGTAGGTGAGGGGGAACTGCAGATCGCCCTGCCGCCACGCGTCGGGGTAGTCGCCGCCGAGGACGGTGGGCGCCTCCTGGTTGACCACCGTTTCCGGGGTGAAGGTCAACAGGTCGGGATTCTTCTGCCGCTCCTTCTTCCACCACGCGTCGAAGTGCCGCGCCGAGACGACCTCCGGTCCGACGCGCTGGTCGTAGAACTCGAACAGGGTCTCGTCGTCGACGAGGATGTCGCGCCTGCGGGCCCGGTGCTCGAGCGCCTCCACGTCCTCGAGCAACTCACGGTTGGCGTGGAAGAACCTGTGGCGCGTCCGCCATTCGCCCTGGACGAGGGCATGCCGGATGAACAGCTCGCGTGAGGCCTCGCGGTCGATCGGGCCGTACTGCACGGGCCGTTGCGCGACCAGGGGAATGCCGTAGAGCGTGACCCGCTCGTAGGCCATGGCGGCCTCGCGCCTGGTGGACCAGTGCGGTTCGGAGTAGGTGCGCTTGACCAGGTGCGGGGCGAGCTTCTCGGCCCATTCGGGTTCGATCCGCGCGGTGACCCGAGCCCACAGCCGCGACGTCTCGACCAGCTCGGCGGCCATCACCCAGCGCGGCGGCTTCCTGGACAGCGACGAGCCGGGGAAGATCGCGAACCGGGTCCCGCGCGCGCCGAGGAAGTCCCGCTTCTCGCCCTCACGCACGCCGACGTGCGAGAGCAGCCCGGCCAGCAGCGACTGGTGGATCGCGTCGTGGCCGACGTCCTGATGCCGCGTCTCCCACCCGAGGTTGAGGGTGATCTGGCGCAGCTGGCCCTGCAGATCCTGCCATTCCCGGATCCGCAGCCAGTGCAGGAACTCGTCGCGGCACATCTTGCGGAACCGGCTGGACGACAGTTCCTTCCGCTGCTCCTTCAGGTAGTCCCACAGCTTCAGGTACGCAAGGAAGTCCGAGCCCTCGACGGCGAACCGGGCGTGCTTCTCGTCCGCCGCCTGCTGGAACTCGGCCGGCCGTTCGCGCACGTCCTGGATCGACAGCGCCGCAACGATGATCAGGACCTCGCGCAGGCACCCGTTGCGGTGACCCTCCACGATCATCCGCGCCATGCGCGGATCGACCGGCAACAGCGCGAGTTCGCGTCCGGTGCCGGTCAGTTTCGGTGGTTCGTCCTTCGACGGCGGTTCGAGCGCACCGAGTTCCTCGAGCAGCGCGATACCGTCGCGGACGGCCCGCGGGTCGGGGGCCTCGACGAATGGGAACGAGGCGAGGTCGCCGAGCCCGAGCGCCGTCATCTGCAGCACGACCGAGGCGAGGTTGGTGCGCAGGATCTCCGGTTCGGTGAACTCGGGGCGGGCCTCGAAGTCCTCCTCGGAGTACAGCCGGATACAGATGCCGTCGGCGACGCGGCCGCAGCGGCCGGACCGCTGCCGGGCGGAGGCCTGCGAGATCTCCTCGATGGGCAGTCGCTGGACCTTGGTGCGCACCGAGTAGCGGGAGATCCGCGCGGTGCCGGGGTCGACGACGTAGCGGATACCGGGCACGGTGAGCGAGGTTTCGGCGACGTTGGTGGACAGCACCACTCGCCGGCCGGTGTGTGGGGTGAACACCCGGTGCTGCTCGGCGGCGGACAGCCGCGCGTACAGCGGCAGGATCTCGGTGCCCCGTAGCTTGCGGTCGCGCAGCGCGTCGGCGGTGTCGCGGATCTCGCGTTCACCGGAGAGGAACACGAGGATGTCCCCGTCTCCCTCGGCGCAGAGTTCCTCGACCGCCTCACAGACGGCATCCACCGGGTCGCGGTCGACGAGCGCGTCGCCCACCTCGACCGTCAGGGGACGGTACCGGATCTCGACCGGATAGGTGCGGCCGGAGACCTCGACGATGGGCGCGGGCGTGCCGTCGGCCGCTGCGAAGTGGTTCGCGAACCGTTCCGGGTCGATGGTCGCCGAGGTGATGATCACCTTCAGGTCCGGCCGCCGGGGCAGCAGTTCCTTGAGGTAGCCGAGGATGAAGTCGATGTTGAGGCTGCGTTCGTGGGCCTCGTCGATGACGAGGGTGTCGTAACGGCGCAGCAGCCGATCGCGCTGGATCTCGGCGAGGAGGATGCCGTCGGTCATCAGCTTGATCAGCGTCGAGTCCGACACCCGGTCGGTGAACCGGACGGTGTAGCCGACGGTGTCGCCGAGTTCGGAGTCGAGTTCCTCGGCGATGCGCTCGGCGACCGCCCGGGCCGCGATGCGGCGCGGCTGCGTGTGCCCGATCAGGCCGCGGACGCCGCGGCCGAGTTCGAGGCAGATCTTCGGGATCTGCGTGGTCTTGCCGGAGCCGGTCTCGCCGGCGACGATCACCACCTGGTGGTCGCGGATCGCGGCGGCGATGTCGTCCCTGCGCTGCGAGACCGGGAGGTTGTCGGGGTAGGTGACCGTCGGCACGCCGGCCGCCCGCGCCGCGAGCCGCAACCGCGCCTGCTCGATCTCGTCGGCGATCTTCGCCAGCGCCTCGGGTCCGCGGGCGCGGTCGAGCCGCCGGCGGATGCGGTGCTCATCGCGCAGCGATACCTCGGTGAGGCCTGCCTTCAGGTCGCGACGGGTCGCCCCGGGCGGGGCGGGGGAGCGCGGGGTCTCGGGTGAGGTGGACATGCTGAATCAACAGCCTAGCGAAGCGCGGACCGTCGCCGCGCGGCACCCGCGGACCGTCGCCGCATAGGATGGCAATTTCATCGCCGTTCGTGGAACAGGAGCAGATCGTGGGCGCGTTGTGGCACGGGTTCGCAGACATGGGTGTCGTCGAGCGGGACGGTGCGTTCGTCGTCGCGCGCGGAGAGGGCGCCTACATCTGGGATTCCGCCGGCACCCGCTATCTCGACGCGACCGCCGGCCTGTGGTTCGCGAACGTCGGCCACGGCCGCTCCGAGATCGGTGACGCGGTGGCGGCGCAGCTGGCGAAGGTGGCGCACTACTCCAACTTCGGTGACCTCGCCGCGGAGCCGACCGTCGAGCTGGCCGAGCGGCTCGCGACGATCGCTCCCGTTCCCGGCAGCAAGATCTTCTTCACCTCGGGCGGTTCCGATTCGATCGACACCGCGGCCAAGCTGACGCGCCGCTACTGGCAGGAGATGGGCCGGCCGGAGAAGACCCTCGTCGTCAGTCGCGAGAAGGCTTACCACGGCATGCACGTCGGAGGCACGTCGCTCGCCGGGATCCCCGTCAACGCCGAGGGGTACGGGAACCTGTGGGACGACGCCGCGAAGGTGGCCTGGGACGACGCGAAGTCGTTGCTCGCCCTCATCGAGCGGGTCGGCGCGGACCGGATCGCGGCGTTCTTCTGTGAGCCGATCATCGGCGCGGGTGGGGTGTACCTGCCGCCGGAGGGCTATCTCGCCGAGGTCCGCGACATCTGCCGCGAGCACGACGTGCTCTTCGTGGTCGACGAGGTGGTCACCGGCTTCGGCCGCATCGGCGGGTCGTGGTTCGCCTCTGGCCGGGTCGGACTCGAACCCGACCTGATCACCACGGCGAAGGGCCTCACCTCGGGGTACGTGCCGATGGGCGCGGTGTTCGTGGCGCCGAAGGTGGCCGAGCCGTTCTTTGCCGGCGGGGTGTGGTGGCGGCACGGCTACACCTACGGCGGGCACGCCGGTGCCGCCGCGGCTGCCCTGGCGAACCTGGACATCATCGAGCGCGAGAACCTGCTCGACGAGTCGGCGCGGTTGGAGCGGACCCTGCACGAGAAGCTGTCCCCGCTGGCCGAGCACCCGCGCGTCGCGGAGGTCCGCAGTGGTCTCGGCGCCGTCGCCGCAGTGCAGCTCGCCGACCCGGGTGAGGCGCTGGAGTTCGTGAAGGCGCTTCGGCGGCACGGGGTTTCGAGCCGGGCGGCGGGACAGGGTGCGCTGCAGATCTCGCCGTCGTTCGTGATGACGGACGAGCAGGTGCAGGGCCTCGTGGACGGGTTCTCCTCGGCCCTGGGTTGATCGACGATCGAGCGGCGCCGACCGTTCGGCACCGGCACCGCGGGTCGCGTCAGCGGCGGGGGCGGAGCCGTTGCAGCACAGTGCAGATCCGCTCGCGCAGTCCCGTGGGCACGTCGTCCAGCGGTACCGCGCCCTGCGTGTCGTGCGCGGCGGCGACGCGGGCGTAGCGGTCGTGGAGCACCGTGCGTACCTCGTCGGGCGTGTGGGCGCGTCGTCTGCGCTCGTCGCGCGCGACGACTGCGCCCGTCGCCGCGACGCCGACCACACCGGCGAGTCCGACGAGCTTCCACCACTGCCTGCCCTTCAATGCCATGGGCGCGAGCCTAGACGGTAGGGATTGGGCTGGGGCCGCGCTCACCTGGGACCGATGCTCGCCACCGTCGATCGGCGCGATCGCCCGGACGCTCCGGCCGAACAGTGTGCCTCAGGGCCTGTCCGGTACTCCGTTGCGTCCCTGCGCGGCCGTATCCGGCTGCGGGCTTGTCCGGAATTCGAATCGGCTGCCGACGGCATTGGGGTGGAAGGCGTCCGGGAGGGCGGTGAACAGCGCGTGCTGCGCCTTCCACGACGTGCAGTGGGCGGGCACGACCACGGCCGGATCCGCCGCGGCGAGGGCGGTCACCGTCCGGGGGACGATCGGGCCGTCGCGGAGATGGAACCCGCCGAGGACGGCATGGAGCCGGCCGACCCCGGTGAGCCGCTCGGCGTGCTCGAGGATGTTGATCAGCCCGGCGTGCCCGCATCCGGTGAGCACGACGAGTCCCCGGTCGCGTAGGTGCAGGACGACGGCCTGGTCGTCGTGGATGAGCGGGTCGGGCCGCCAGCGGCCGTGCCGGTGGGCTTGATGGCCCGGCATGCCGGTCTCGTACTCGGTGGTCCGGGCGATCCGGCCGGTCACCAGGAGCATTCCGTCCAGCAGGAAGGAGGGGCGCCGGTTGTCGACGACGACGAATCCCGCGCCCTCGATCGCCGCGCGGCTCGGCGTCGGTAACTCGAAGGCGCCGTCGGGACCGACGATGCGCCGCCTCGTCCAGAAGTCGGGGTGCACGAGGATCGGCAGGTGCCGGGAACCGAGCCGGCGGGCGAGGCCCTGCAGACCCATGACGTGGTCGAAGTGGCCGTGGCTGAACACGATCGCCTCGATGCCGTCCGGGGAGATCGCCAGCCGATCGAGATTCGCCATCAGGCCGTCCGGCGTGGCCCCCGCGTCGTAGAGCACGCGGTGCGTGGTTTCGCCGACCCGGACCTCGATCAGTACGGAGAACCCGTGCTCCGCTCGGAGGAGGTCGACAGTCCGGAATCCGACCGCCAGATCGCTGGGGACGATCGGGAGCGGACCTGCCGATCCGGCCGGCCCCCAGCGGCGGACGGGCCCCACGTCGGGCAGCAGCACGTCGGAGGAGTTGTCCACCAGCGTCGTCACATCGACCGCGTCGACCGGCCGGAGCTCCACCCGTACGGGGTCCCGCTCCGGCAGCTGTCCGGCGGATCGTCGATCGCGGGTCTCCGCTCCCGTCCTCACGCCCTCCTCCTTCCGGTGGATACGGTGAAACAGCCTTCGGCCGGCCGGGCCGTCAGTGCTCGGGGCCGAGGTCGGTGAAATCGGGACGGAAGGGCGCCTCGCTGCCCGTCCGCAGATCGAACGTGCTGCGGTTCTGCGTGAGAATGTCCGTGCCGTAGACGTGGATCGAGATCGCATCGGTCCCGTCGAGTGCCTCCACCGAGTGGATCGTTCCGTCGGGAACGACGGTCACCGTGCCCCGCGGGTTCACGAAGGTGTCGGCAACCTGGAGCCGGGCCCTGCCCGGCACACTCCCGTCGTCGAGCCGGCGATACCACGTCTCCCGTTCCCGGCCCCGATACACGCCGACCACGGCCCACGCGCCGTGATTGTGCGCCGGAGTGCTCACTCCGGCCTTGAACACCGCCACCAGGATCGACAGGTGCCCGTCCGAGGCCCGGTAGAGGGGGTACAGCACCCAGTCCCGCGTCTCGGGACGCTCCTGGTACTGCGGGTCCAGCCAGTCGCTGTCGTCGGCGACTGCTGCGGCCAGAACCGCACGGACCGCCTCCGGTCCGTCGCGCAGTGCGGACGCCTGTCGGAGGCGGGGGATCAGATCGTGGATCGACTGCCGGTGGCCGACTTCGGTGTGCCTGTTCATGATGCACCTCCTGCAACCGCTCTCGAAGAGAACGGTATGCGCACAACAGTGATGAATGCATCGGTACCAGTACGGACGTCGCGCGCCGTCCCGGTGGTGCCGGGCGCCGGCTCACAGACCGAATTCGACCGCCCGCCGCACCAACTCCACCCTCGAGTTGATGCCGAGCTTCGCGTAGATGTTGGCGAGGTGGGTCTCCACGGTTCGCTCGCTGATGAACAGGCGCCGGCCGATCTCGGGGGAGCTGAGTCCGGCGACCGCCAGCGCGCCCACCTCCCGTTCGCGGGTGCTCAGGGCCTCCGGCCCCCAGGCCGGGCGGTCCCGGCGGCCCCGCCGTACCCCCGTCAGGAAGGCCTCGATCTCGATCAGCACCGCGTCCATGTCGCCGATCCAGGGCCAGTGATCGATCCCGGGCAGTTCGACGAGTGTCGCGCCCGGAACGCGCGCCGCGACGTAGCGGGAATGCTCGACCGACAGCCACGGATCGTCGACGTGGTGGAGCAGGAGCGTCGGCACCCGAATCTCGTGCAGCCTCGGACGAAGATCGGTCGCGGCGCAGAGCCGGAACAGGTCCCGTGCCTGCGCCGGGCCCGCCGCCGCCCGGGCGTGACGCGCGAACCAGGATCGATACCGCTCGTCCCCGGCCAGGGTCGGATTCATCGACGCGATGCCGGAGCCCGTCGCCCACCCCTCGTCGATGCCGGCCAGGACCGACGAGAAGAACTCCTCGCTCCACCCCGCCGCATACCCGTCGTCCTCCAGGAGCCGGGCATGGGCGTCCCACAGGATCATCGAACGTGTGCGGCCGGGGTACTTCAACGCGAACGAGGTGCAGATCCCGGCGCCGACGGCGACCCCGAACAGGGTCGCCCGCCGGGACCCGGCGGCGTCCATCACGGCGCGGATGTCCTCGACGCAGGCGTCCATGGACACCTCCTCCCGCGGCACGTCCGACAGGCCGGTGCCCCGCTTGTCGAACCAGATCAACCGGGCGAACGACGCCAGGCCGCGCAGGAAACGCGCGAAGAACCGCTCCTCCCAGGCGAGGTCGAGGTGCGAGACGAATCCCGGAACGAAGACGAGGTCGGGTCCCGCCTTGCCCAGCACCTGGTACGCGATGCTGACATCCCCGCTGGCGGCGTACCGGACCTCGTGGTCCATCCCTGCACCGTAGCGCCGTCTGCCGCGCTGTCAACCTCGGGTGAGGCGCAGCGAGGCGGGGCAGCGACGGCGGGCCGGCCACCACCTCCCGTGCTCGGCGGCCGGATCCCGTTACCTCCCCGCGTGAGAGGCTGTCGGTCATGCAGCAGCGGAGCTCAGCGCAGTCCCGGATCACCCTCGACGAGGCGGTGGAACTGACCCGCACCGGCGACCTCTGGATCTTCCGCGGCAGCAGCCACGCCGACCGGGCGATCCAGACGCTGACCAACGCCCCCGTCAACCACGTCGGCATGGCGGTGGTCCTCGCTGATCTGCCACCGCTGATGTGGCATGCCGAGCTGGGCAGGAGCCTGCCGGACATGTGGACCGGCCGGCACCACCGCGGTGTGCAGCTGCACGACCTGCGCGAGGCGGTGCAGGTGTGGAGTGCCCGGTACGGGCAGCGCGGCTGGCTGCGCCAGCTCGGCGTCGAGGTGACGCCGGAGCAGGAGGATCAGCTGCTGCGCACCGTCGCCCGGCTGGACGGCACGCCGTTCCCCTCGACGGGCCGGCTGGCGGGGCGCTGGTTCGCGGGCCGGCTGCCGTGGCGGAAACGCACGTCGGATGCGGGTCTCGAGCGCGCGTACTGCGCCGAGGTGGTGGGCGCGACCCTGGAGGCGATGGGGCTGCTCGAGCAACGCGGGCGCGGCAGCAACTGGTACGACCCCGGACGGTTCTGGAGCGGGGACCGGTTGCCGGCCGCGCCCGGGGTCGCATGGGGGCGCGAGATCGAGGTCGTGCCTCCCGAAAACGGGTGAGGGGCTGGTGCGCTCGGTCGCCCCGCCGAAGGCCCACGCCGCCGGATAGGCCCGTTTGCCGGGCCCGCGCGACGACTTCGCGGGATCATGAGCCCATGTCGCGTCCCGCCATCGCACTGCAGGTCTACGTCCTCGACACGCCGGACCCGTCCGGGCTGGCCTCGTTCTACGCCGTGCTGCTCGGCTGGGACATCGACGACGCCGCTACCGACGACGACTGGGTCCAGTTGCGCGCCCCGGCCGGCGGGGGCCTGGCGTTCCAGCTGGCCCCCGAGTTCACCCCGTCGACGTGGCCGGACGACCGGGTCGGGCTGCAGGCACACCTGGACCTCGAGGTCGACGACCTCGACGCCGCGGAGGAGTGGGTGCTGCGGCACGGCGCAACCCGCGTCGTCGGGCCCAACCCCAGCCCGACCTTCCGCACCTACCGGGATCCGAGCGGCCACCTCTTCTGCCTGGTGCGGTCCGCGTGAGCGGTCCGTGTTCCGGCCCGGGGCCTCCCGGGCGGCTACCGGCGCCGGCGCGCCCGTCCGGCGCTCTTCGGCCGGCCCGCGTTTCCGCGGCGGGTCTTCGGCTTCTTGTCGCCGACCACCTTCTTCGGCTGCGATCCCTGCCGCTCCCCGCGCCGTTTCTGCTTCGGCTGGGACTCGTCCTGCCGGCCGCGGGAGCTGTTGGCGGTGCGGCCGCGCACGATCCCGACGAACTCCTCGACCAGATCGGTGGTCCGCGCCGAAAGCCACACCAGGCCCACCTGCGACTGCGGGGCATCGGTCACCGGCCGGTACGTCAGATCCTTGCGGTGGTACAGCCGGGCCAGCGACTGCGGCACGACCAGCACCCCCACCTCGGAGGCGACGTACGACACGGCCGTCTCCGTCGTGGCCGGGCGCTCGAACGCCGCCTCTCCCGGCAGGCGCGCCCAGTCCAGCACGTCGTCGCGCGGATGCAGCACCGTTTCCTCCGCGAGATCGGCGACGCTCAGTTCGTCGACGGCCGCGACGGCATGCTCCTCGGGTACCACCACCACCGATACCTCGGTGTAGAGATTGATCACCGACAGCCCCTCGCGCGGCAGCGGCAGCCGCAGCACCGCCGCGTCGACCGTGCCGTCGCGCACCGCGGCCTCGCCGTCGGCGGCGTCCACGGGCACCAGCTCGAGGGGGACGTCGGGTATCCGCTCCGCCCACACCCGCACCCATTTCGCGGGGGTGACCCCGGGGACGTAGGCCAGCCGGAACACCGGGGCGGACTCTTCGCTCACCCGCTCAGGCTAGCGGCCCGTGCGTCCAGCGTCCGCCGAGCATCGTGCCCCACACCGGCATCGCGGCCAGCTCCGCACCGGAGCGGGGCAGCGTGTCCGCGTCGAGCACCACCAAATCGGCGACGTCGCCGACGGCGACGCGGGCACGACCACCGGTGGACGCGGCCAGCGCCACCTGCAGGTCCAGTTCGTGCTCGCGGTGCCAGACCCGGCCGTCGGGCAGCGTGCGGTCGATCGCGGCGGCCAGCGTCCGCCACGGATTCAGGGGCGCGACCGGCGCGTCGGAGCCCAGTACCAGCCGCGCCCCGGCCGCGTGCAGCGTCCCGTACGGGAAGGCGCGGTGCGTGCGGCCGGGCCAGTACCGTTCGGCCAGGTCCACGTCGTCGTACACGTGCGCCGGCTGGATGCTCGCCGTCACACCCGACCGGGCGAACCGCGGGAAGTCGCGCTCGGCCACGAACTGGGCGTGCTCGACGCTGCCGCGCGCCCCGGTGGCGGCGAACGCGTCGAGCACGTGCTCGCAGGCGTGGTCACCGATCGCGTGGATCGCGCTCTCGACCCCGTGTTCGTGGGCGTGGCGCATCAGCGGCTCGAGCCGTTCCGGCGGCACCGACAACATCCCGTGCCCGCCGTCGGGATACGGGTCGTGACAGTAGGCGGTGCGGGTGCCGAGCGATCCGTCGACGATCACCTTCAGCGGACCCACCGTCGCCAGCCCCGCGGTGCCGGGTACCACGTCGCCGGTGCGCATGCCCGCCGCGATCGCCGCGTCCAGCCACCGGGGCCAGATCCCGCACCGCACACGCAGGTGCCGCGTCCCGGCGCCGATGCGGCGCCTCCACGCGGCGAGAGTGTCCGCGATCTCGAAGTCGACGACGCCCACCACGCCGCGGGCGGCGGCCGCCCGGGCCGCGGAGTCCACGAGGCGATCGCGCACCTCGTGGTTGACGCGCTGGATCTCGTTCATCAGCGGCATGAACTCGGTTTCCCGCAGCAGCCCCGTGGGGTGTGGATGCAGCGAAAAGCTCTGTAGCGCAGCAGTATTGAACCAGGCGCTGTGCAGGTCTGCGCTGAACGCGACGACCGGCCGGGCGGGGGCGATCGCATCGAGCGCCGCAGCGGTGGGCGTGTCCGGCCACAGCCCGTCGCGGAAACCGTGCGCGACCACGACGGGGGCGTGGTCACCGGCCAGGCGGGCGGCCACCAGCGCGACCGCGTGCGCGGCCGACGTCGCGCCCGACAGGTCGAGCGCGGCCTGCGCGAGGGTCCACTGGTCGAAGTGCACGTGCGCGTCCCACAGGCCCGGCAGCACCAGTCGCCCGCCGGCGTCGACGACCTCGGTGCTGCCCGCGATGTCACCGCCGATGCGGTCGCCGGTGATCGGCAGGTCGACCGGGCCGGCACCGGGCGCCGTGCGGGCGCCACGCAGGACGAGGGACGGCGGCACCGCTCAGCCCTCGACGATCTCGAACTCGTCGAACACCACCTCGCCGGCCGCGTCGGACTCGGCGAGGTTCACCTCGCCGAGCAGCGCCCAGCCGTGGTCCCCGGCGGGGTCGGCGAGGGTCTGCCGGACCCGCCACAGATCCTTCTCCTCGACCACGGTGAACAGCTGCGGGCCCCGCGCGTCGGGGCCGGTGCCGATCTCGTCGTACTCCTCGAAGTACAACTCGAGCAGGTCGGCCCAGTCCTGGGCCTCGAGCCCGTCGCCCAGCTCGGCGAGCTCGTTCCACCGTCGCCGCGACGCCAGTTCCACCCGCTTGAACATCGCATTGCGCACCATCACCTTGAACGCCCGCGTGTTCGCCGAGATCGGTTTGGGCACATCCGCGCCGAATGCCACCTGCTGATCGTCGGATTCGACGCCGGGGTTGGTGAGCGACTCCCACTCGTCGAGCAGGCTCGAATCGACCTGGCGGATCAGCTCGCCCAGCCACTCGGTGAGGTCTTCGAGTTCCTCGGTGCGGGCCGCGTCCGGAACCGTCTGGCGCAGCGCCCGGTAGGCGTCCGCGAGGTAGCGCAGCACCAGTCCCTCCGAACGGGTCAGGCCGTAGTGACCGACCAGTTCGGCGAACGTCATGGCCTTCTCGACCATGTCCCGCACCACCGACTTGGGGGACAGCGGGAACTCCGAGACCCACGGATGCCCGGCGCGGTACGTCTCGAACGCCGGCTCGAGGAGTTCCGCCAGCGGCTTCGGCCAGGTGATCTCCTCGAGCAGCTCCATGCGCTCCTCGTACTCGATGCCGTCGGCCTTCATCTGCTGCACGGCCTCACCGCGCGCGGCGTGCTGCTGCGCCATGAGGATCTGCCGCGGATCGTCGAGCGTGGACTCGATCACCGACACCACGTCCAGCGCATAGGTGGGGGAGTCGATGTCGAGCAGCTCGATCGCGGCGAGCGCGAACGGCGACAGCGGCTGGTTCAGCGCGAAGTCGCGCTGCAGGTCCACGGTCAGCCGCGCCGTCCGGCCGAACTCGTCGGGCTCGTCGAGCTGCTGCACCACCCCGGCCTGCACCAGCCCCCGGTACAGCGAGATCGCCTTGAGGATGTGCCGGCGCTGGGCGGGGCGCGCTTCGTGGTTGTCCTCGAGCAGATGGCGCATCGCCTCGAAACAGCTGCCGGGGCGGGCGATCACGTTCAGCAGCATCGAATTGCTCACGGAGAAGCGCGAAGTGAGCGGCTCGGGGGATGCGGCGACGAGCTTGTCGAACGTGCCCTCGCCCCACGAGACGAATCCCTCGGGCGGCTTCTTGCGCTGCACCTTGCGGCGCTTCTTCGGGTCGTCACCGGCCTTGGCGAGGGCCCGCACGTTCTCGATCTCGTGCTCGGGCGCCTGCACCACGACGGTGCCCATCGTGTCGAATCCGGCACGGCCGGCGCGGCCGGCGATCTGATGGAACTCGCGGGCCTTGAGCTGCCGGGTCCGGGTGCCGTCGAACTTCGTCAGGCCGGTCAGCAGCACCGTCCGGATGGGCACGTTGATGCCCACCCCGAGGGTGTCGGTCCCGCAGATGACCTTCAGCAGCCCGTCCTGGGCCAGCCGCTCGACGAGCCGCCGGTACTTCGGCAGCATCCCGGCGTGGTGCACGCCGATGCCGTGCCGCACCAGCCGCGACAGCGTCTTGCCGAAGCCGGTGGAGAACCGGAACGCGCCGATCGCCTCGGCGATCGCGTCCTTCTCCTCGCGCGAGCACATGCTCACGCTGGTCAGGGCCTGCGCCCGCTCCAGGGCGGCGGCCTGGGTGAAGTGCACGACGTAGACGGGGGCCTGGTGCGTGGTGACCAGTTCCTCGATCTCTTCGCCGATCGGCTTCTGGGAGTAGGTGAACGACAGCGGCACCGGCCGCTCGGAGCCGGACACCTCGGTGGTGGTGCGGCCGGTGCGCCGGGTCAGGTCCTTCTTCAGGAAGGTGACGTCGCCGAGGGTCGCCGACATCAACAGGAACTGCGCGCGGGGCAGTTCCACGAGGGGCACCTGCCAGGCCCACCCGCGGTCCGGCTCCGAGTAGAAGTGGAACTCGTCCATCACCACCTGGCCGATGTCCGAGCCGGCGCCCTCCCGCAGCGCCAGATTGGCGACGATCTCGGCGGTGGCGCAGATGATCGGGGCACCGGGGTTCACCGAGGCGTCGCCGGTCATCATCCCGACCCGATCGGCGCCGAACACCTCGCACAACGCGAAGAACTTCTCGCTGACCAGCGCCTTGATCGGGGCCGTGTAGAAGGTGCGCGTACCGGTGGCCAGGGCGAAGAAGTGCGCGCCGAGCGCCACCATCGACTTGCCCGACCCGGTGGGCGTCGCGAGGATCACGTTCGACCCGGAGACCAGCTCCAGCAGCGCCTCCTCCTGCGCCGGATACAGCGAGAGGCCGCGCCCGGTCGTGAAGGTGGTGAAGGCGTCGAACAGCGAGTCCTCGTCGACGATGTCGGGGGTCAGATCCGGAAGCAGCACCGCTCCAGGCTAGTTGTTGCCGCCGTGACCGCGCCGACGCGCCGTGTGCGGCAGGCCGGCGCGCGGTGGCCGACGGGTCCTGCCGCCCGCGCCGGTCTCGACGGCTGCACCTGCCGGAGCGGGCCGACGGCGACGTGCGACGGCGTTCGAGGACTCGGCGCGGGGCGTCGTGGGCGGCGGGTCGCTCAGGTGGCGCTGCGTTCGTCGGCGCCCATCGCGCCGAGCACGGCCCGGCGGGTGGCCGGACTGCCGGTGATCCGGCTCTCGCTGACGCCGTTGATCAGC
>NZ_PCZU01000288.1:9039-14951 GCF_002887785.1 Rhodococcus sp. ENV425 | reverse complement strand
GACCCTCTCACGGAGGCTCTGTGGTCAGGCGCCGATCAGCCGCTGGGCGAGGTAGCCCTCGACCTGGTCGAGGCCGACGCGCTCCTGCGCCATGGTGTCGCGCTCGCGGACGGTGACGGCCTGGTCCTCGAGGGTGTCGAAGTCGACCGTGATGCAGAACGGGGTGCCGATCTCGTCCTGGCGACGGTAGCGGCGGCCGATGGCGCCGGCGTCGTCGAACTCGATGTTCCAGTGCTGGCGCAGCTGCGCGGCGAGGTCCTTCGCCTTGGGGCTCAGGTCCGCGTTGCGCGAGAGCGGCAGCACCGCCGCCTTGACCGGGGCGAGCCGGCGGTCGAGGCGCAGCACGGTGCGCTTGTCGACACCACCCTTGGCGTTGGGCGCCTCGTCCTCGCTGTAGGCGTCGACGAGGAACGCCATGAGCGACCGCGTCAGGCCCGCTGCCGGCTCGATGACGTACGGGGTGTACCGCTCGTTGGTGGTCTGGTCGAAGAAGCTCAGGTCGGCGCCCGAGTGCTGCGCGTGCGTCGACAGGTCGAAGTCGGTGCGGTTGGCGACACCCTCGAGCTCACCCCACTCGCTGCCCTGGAAGTGGAAGCGGTACTCGATGTCGACGGTGCGCTTCGAGTAGTGCGACAGCTTGTCCTGCGGGTGCTCGTACAGGCGCAGGTTGTCCTTGTTGATGCCGAGCCCGGTGTACCAGTCCATCCGGTAGTCGATCCAGTACTGGTGCCACTGCTCGTCCTCGCCCGGCTTGACGAAGAACTCCATCTCCATCTGCTCGAACTCGCGGGTCCGGAAGATGAAGTTGCCCGGGGTGATCTCGTTGCGGAAGCTCTTGCCGATCTGGCCGATTCCGAACGGCGGCTTCTTGCGCGACGTGGTGAGCACGTTCGCGAAGTTCACGAAGATGCCCTGTGCGGTCTCGGGGCGCAGGTAGTGCAGCCCCTCCTCGCTCTCGATCGGGCCGAGGTAGGTCTTGAGCATCATGTTGAAGTCACGGGGCTCGGTCCACTGGCCCTTGGTGCCGCAGTCCGGGCAGGAGATCTCCGACATGGGAACCGAGTCGGGATCGTCGAGCTTGTTCTTCTCGGCGTACGCCTCCTGCAGGTGATCCTGGCGGTGGCGCTTGTGACAGCTCAGGCACTCGACGAGCGGATCGTTGAACACCCCGACGTGGCCCGACGCCACCCACACCTGACGCGGCAGGATGACCGACGAGTCCAGACCGACGACGTCCTCGCGGCTGGTGACCATGTTGCGCCACCACTGCTTCTTGATGTTCTCCTTGAGCTCCACGCCGAGCGGCCCGTAGTCCCAGGCCGACCTCGTACCGCCGTAGATCTCACCGCAGGGGTAGACCAGACCCCGGCGCTTGGCCAGGTTGGCGACGGTATCGATCTTGGATTTCGGTGCCACTCGGATTCACTCCATCTTCGATGCGGGGTTTCGCAGCGTGCGTCGACCCGTAAGCCTATCGCTCCGCTCGGGGCGGTCGAACTGCACGCCGGTTGACATGCACATTCATGCATATCAAAATGGAATCGGTTTGCAATAACGCGGCCGCCAGTCCACGAAGGAGATCCGTTGAGCGTTGCCGACACCGGCCCCGGCGGCGACGCCGCGGCCCCGGACCGTCCGCACGACGACTGCCGCCCGGGATCGGCGACGCCGTCCCCCGTACCCGCCCCGTCGCGGGAAACCCTCGCCGCCGCCGGCGAGCTCCTGCGCGCGCTGGCCGCACCGGTGCGCATCGCCATCGTGCTGCAACTGCGCGAATCCGAACGCTGTGTACACGAACTGGTCGGCGCGCTCGGCGTCACCCAGCCGCTGATCAGCCAGCACCTGCGCATCCTCAAGGCCGCGGGCGTGGTCCGCGGCGAACGCGCCGGCCGCGAGGTGCTCTACCGTCTGGTCGACGACCATCTCGCCCACATCGTCGTCGACGCCGTCGCCCACGTCGAGGAAGGTTGACCGTAGTCGTGTCGCCCGCCCACAAACCCGTAGTCGGAGTCCGCTCCACCAAGCAGCGCAGCGCCATCTCCGCGCTGCTCGACGAGATCGAGGAGTTCCGCTCCGCCCAGGACCTGCACGACGAACTGCGCAAGCGCGGCGAAGGCATCGGCCTGACCACCGTCTACCGCACGCTGCAGTCCCTCGCCGAAGCCGGCACCGTCGACGTGCTGCGCACCGACAGCGGCGAGTCCGTCTACCGGCGCTGCTCGTCCGGTCACCACCACCACCTCGTGTGCCGGGCGTGCGGTTACACGGTGGAGGTGGACGGGCCGGCGGTCGAGCGCTGGTCGCACGAGGTGGCCGAGGACAACGGTTTCGTCGACGTGAGCCACACCGTCGAGATCTTCGGCACCTGCCGCGACTGCGCGGACGCCGCGCCGGCGACGTCGCGCTGACCGACGACGGTCAGCGGCACCCGCAGCCGTCGCAGCCGCACCCGCCCAGCAGGTCGACCACCTCGCCGGCAGTCTCGTCGCCCGGCTCGTCGAACACGCACGCCCGGCCGCCGAGCCGCGCCGCCAGTTCGGGCACATGCGGCACCAGCGCCGCGACCACCGCGACCGCGCGCGCCAGGTGCACCGGCACCAGCGGGCGCGCCGGGACGCGCTGCACCGCCGTCACCCGGTCCTGGTGCAACTCGAGCCGCGCGTCCGGCCATTGCGCCTGCAGGTCGACGAGGACCTCGGCCGCGCGGGTACGACCGGCGATCCGCTCCACCAGGTACGTCGTCAGCTCCACCACCCCGGCCCGCGAATCGACGACGGCGTAGGTGAGCACATCGTCGACCCAGATCGGCACGTCGCCGTCCGTGTCGGGTTCGATCTCCTCGGCGAGGACCGCCGAGAAGACACGCAGCACGGCGGCACGCAGCGCGTCGTCGTTCCCGGTGGCGATCGGGGAGTCCCAGTCGAGTTCGCTCACTCGGATCCGCCCGTGCCCGTGACGGCCGAGCGCGCGTCGCCGGCGCCGCCGAGCACGAGCAGCAGCATCGTGGTCAGGGGCGAGTCCCGAAGGCCGGTGGCGGGGAAGGAGTACCGCAGCACCACGTCCGCCTCGGCGTCCCGCTCGACGAGGTGTATCGACCCGAACTGCAGCGCGTCGGCCGCCCCGGCGACCCGCGTGCGCAACGCGTCGTCGAGCGGCAGGTCCCACGCGAGGACGCCGGTCAGCGACACCACGTCGAGACCCTCGGTGAGGGTCACCACCCGCACGGCGCACGGCACGCCCGCATAGTCGAATCCCAGCGCATCGTCGCCGTTCGTCCTGGGCTCGTGCATGGCGACGAACTCCGCCAGCGCGGCCGCGACCCGGTCGCGCAGGCCGAGGCCGCTCGGGTCCACCCCGCCGGGGGCCGGCCTCCGCTCCTCCGGTCCCGTTCCGGCGCCCGTCACTTCACGCCCCCGAAGCGGCGGTCGCGCGAGGCGTACTCCACGCAGGCGGCCCACAGGTCCCGACGGTCGAAGTCGGGAAACATCTTGTCCTGGAACACCATCTCGGCGTAGGCCGACTGCCAGAGCAGGAAGTTCGAGGTGCGTTGTTCCCCGGACGGCCGCAGGAACAGGTCCACGTCCGGCATGTCGGGCTCGTCGAGGTACCGCGCAACCGTGGCCTCGGTGACGCGTTCCGGGTCGAGCTCACCCGTGGCCACGCGACGCGCGATCTCCCTTGCGGCATCGGCGATCTCGGCGCGACCTCCGTAGTTCACGCACATGGTGAGGGTCATCACGTCGTTGTCGCGGGTCAGTTCCTCGGCGATCTCGAGTTCCTTGATGACGCTGCGCCACAGCTTCGGCCGGCGTCCGGCCCAGCGCACGCGTACCCCCATCTCGTGCATCTCGTCGCGGCGGCGGCGGATCACGTCCCGGTTGAAGCCCATGAGAAAGCGCACCTCGTCCGGGCTGCGCTTCCAGTTCTCGGTGGAGAACGCGTACGCCGAGAGCCACTTGACGCCCATCTCGATGCACCCGCACACGGTGTCCATCAGCACCGCCTCGCCGCGTTCGTGGCCGGCGGTGCGAGGCAGACCGCGTTCCTGGGCCCAGCGGCCGTTGCCGTCCATGACCAGGGCGACGTGCCGCGGGATCAGTTCGGGCTGCAGACCCGGCGGGCGGGCGCCGGACGGGTGCGGGTCGGGTGGCCGGATCTCGCGGTCACGCGATGCTTGCGGGGTGCGGCGTCGAATCACGCTCCCCATCCTGCCCGACCGTCTCCCCGCCCACAGCCACCGCATGGGGACGGCCGCGTTCGATCAGCGGCAGGGTCCGCAACTGCCGCTCCAGATGCCACTGCAGGTGGGCGGCGATCAGGCCGCTGGCCTGCCCGCGGGTCGCCTCGGACACCGTGTCGGTGCCCTGCCAGCGACCGTGGAACAGCGCGTCCATCAGATCCAGCACACCCGCGCCGGGGGTCGCGGCGCCCGGCGGCCGGCACCGCACGCATACCGCTCCCCCGGCCGCGACGTGGAACGCGCGATGCGGGCCGGGCTCGTCGCAGCGAGCGCAGCGGCTGATCGCCGGCGCCCAGCCGGCGTAGGCCATGGCCCGCAGCAGGTAGGCGTCGAGGATCAGTTCCGGCGGCCGGACCTGGTCGGACAGGGCACGGAGCGCACCGACGGTGAGGCGGTGCAGCTGCGGGGCGGGGGCGCGCTCCTCACCGGCGAGCCGTTCGGCGGTCTCGAGCACGGCGCACGCGGTGGTGTAGCGGCCGTAGTCGTCGACGAGGTCGGCGCCGAACGCATCGACGGTCTGGACCTGGGTGATGATGTCGAGGCTGCGGCCCGGATGCAACTGCACGTCGATGTGCGCGAACGGCTCGAGCCGCGCCCCGAACTTCGAGCGGGTGCGCCGCACCCCTTTCGCGACGGCCCGCACGAGGCCGTGGCGACGGGTGAGCAGCGTGACGATGCGGTCGGCCTCGCCCAGCTTGTGCTGGCGCAGCACCACCGCGTGATCCCGGTACAACCTCACCCTGCGAGTCTGTCACGCCGGGCCGACACCGAGGCGGCGGCGCGGATTTTTCGCGTTGTTCACAGGCCCGGCCGACCCGAAACGCGGTCGTCACCCTCCCTGCAACCTGCACAGCAGAACCCCCTGCGGTTCGGTCATTTTCGCCCTTGCCGAACCGGGCCGGACCCAGCACCATCGGACGACATCCGGTGCGGCGACGCCCGTAGCGCGGGGCCCAGGCGGGCCTGCACCCCGCGGCGGCGCCGATCCCCCGGCCCGATGCCTCAGCCCGCTGGAGGAGCCACCCGTGACCACCGCCCATATCGTCTTCCTGCTCGGCCTCGTGTCCCTCCTCGTGGCCATGGCCCTGCGCAAGAACGTGATGATCCCGGCAGTGGTGGCGACGTTCGCCACCGCCCTCGCCTACGACGGCAACGTCGCGAACGCCGTGATGGCGGTGTTCCGGGCGACGCTCACCTCGGGCTCGGCGCTGTTCGAGATCTTCGTCGTCATCGCGGCGGTCACCTCGATGCTGGCCGCGATGCGGAGCATCGGCGCCGACGAGATGATGGTGCGGCCGATGAGCCGGTGGATGATCAACGGCCGCGTCGCCTACGTGGTGCTGTTCGTGTTCACCTATCTCCTGTCGCTGTTCTTCTGGCCGACGCCCGCCCTCGCGTTGATCGGGGCCGTGCTGCTGCCCGCCGCGATCAAGGCCGGGCTGCCACCCCTGGGTGCGGCGCTCGCCCTGGCGATCTCGGGTCAGGGGATGTCCATCGCCTCGGACTACGTGATCGGGCTGGCCCCGTCGATCTCCGCGAGCGGCGCCGGGGTGCCCGCCGACGACATCGCCGGTCGCGCGCTGGTGATCTCGCTGATCGTCGGCGTCGTCGCCGCGGTGCTGGCCTGGTTCCTCACCGTGCGCCGCCGGATGACGGGCGGCGCCGGCACGCC
>NZ_PCZU01000288.1:6764-8969 GCF_002887785.1 Rhodococcus sp. ENV425 | reverse complement strand
CCGGCGGCGGCGCACGCAACCCCGTGTCGGCGAGCGCCGCGCCGGCGGAGCCCACGCCCGAGCGTGCGGTCGACGTTCTCGAGGACGAACTTCCCGGATACGACGAGGGCACCCGCATCACCGGCCGCCCGCGCCTGGCCCGCCGGTGGGCAGTCGGTGTGCCGGCCGCGTTCGCCGCGGTGCTCGTCTACATGCTGCTCGGCCGGTTCACCGACCTCGTGCCGTGGTCGGACGGCGCCGGCGCGTCCCTGGTGGGCGGGACGGCGATGATCCTGATGGCACTGGTGACGGTCACCGCCCGCAGGCAGGAGGCGCTCGAGTTCTGCGCGACGCACTTCGTCGACGGCCTGTCCTACGCCTTCAAGGCGATGGGCATCATCCTTCCCGTCGCGGGATTCGTGTACATGGGCATCCCCGACTACTCCGGTGCGATCCTGGGTCTCGAGGACGGTACCGGCCCGGCCTTCCTGTTCGACGCCGTCGAGGGCGTGCAGGGCTTCATCCCGGACAACGGACTCTTCGTCGCCCTGAGCATGCTCGTGATCGGAATGGCGATGGGCCTGGACGGGTCCGGCTGGGCGGGCCTGCCGCTCACCGGCGGCCTGGCCGCCGCCCTCGCCCCGCAGTCGGGCATCGACACCGCGACGCTCGCCGCCATCGCCCAGAACGGCGCCACCTGGACCGGCGGGGGCACCCTGGTCATCTGGTCGTCCCTCGTCGTGGTGGCCGGCTTCTGCAAGGTCTCCGTCACCGACATGGTCCGCCACCTCGCCGTTCCCGTCGTGACCGGCCTCGTCGTCGCGACCCTGGCCGCCGTGGTCATCTGGTGACCTCGGCCGACGTGAGCACACCCGTCCCCGACTTTCCTTCTATCCCCTACCCCGAGGACCCGACGATGGATTCGATTCCCTTCCGTTACGACCCACAGCGCTGCGCGCTTGTCGTGATCGACATGCAGAACGACTTCTGCTCCCCGGACGGCGCCTTGGCGCGCTGCGGTTTCGACGTGACGGCCGCGGTCGCCATGGCACCGCGCCTCGCCGGCCTCATCGCATCGGCGCGGGCCGCCGGCGTGCAGATCGTGTTCGTCCGCACCCTTCACGACGAGACCACGGACACGCCACAGTGGCTCGGACGGGTCGGCGACGGACCCGACGCGGCCCGCACCGGGCTCACCTGCCGGCCGGACACCGCGGGCGCCGAATTCTACGGCGTCGCACCGCAAGACGCGGATGCGGTGGTCGTCAAGCACCGGTTCAGCGCGTTCGTCGGCACCGACCTCGACGACGTCCTGCGCTCACGGAACATCGAATCGCTGCTGTTCACCGGGGTGGCCACCGAGGTGTGCGTCGAGTCGAGCCTGCGCAGCGCCCTGTTCCACGAGTACTGGGTGTCCCTGGTGGAGGACTGCGCCGCGACCTACAGCCCGGCCGCTCACGATGCGTCGGTGGCCGTAGTGGCCCAGAACTTCGGCACCGTGGTGACCGCCGAGAAACTCCGGGCACTGTGGAGCGCGGCCCCCGCCTAGCGGCGGCGGGCGCCGGGATCGCTCAGGTGGCGCTGCGCTCGTCGGCGCCCATCGCGCCGAGCACGGCCCTGCGGGTGGCCGGACCGCCCGTGATCTGGTTCTCGCTGACGCCGTTGATCAGCAACTCGCGCCAGCGTTGCTCGTCGAACACGAGGGGTGCGGTCGAGTCGAGGAACTCCTCGACGACCCGCAGGAACCGGATGGGGTCGTCCCGGAACGGGAAATGGCCGGCGCCGCGGAAGACGTCGAGCCGGGAGTTGGGCATCGCCGAATGCGCCAGGTAACCGTGACTGACCGGGATCACGCTGTCGTGATCTCCCCAGATCAGCTGCACGGGCAGGTTCTCGGTCAGGTAACAGCGGTCGAGCATCGTCACCACCTGACCACGCCAGTCCACGACGGCCCGCAGCGTGCGCAGGAACGCCTCGCACGCGGTGGGATCGGGCAATCCGCTCAGGACCCGGATCAGATCCGAGGTGTCGTGCAGGAAGGGGCCGGGCCGCAGCGGCGTGTCGTGCAACTGTCCGAGCAGGCCGCCGGCGATGCGTACCGCGGGCAGGGCGCCGGGCAGCCGCAGCAGCTTGAGGACCTCGCTCAGGCCGGGCATGGACAGCAGGCGCAGCGCCGGGTGGACGTCCTTGGTGACGCCGCCGGCCGAGACCAGGATGAGCCGGTCG
>NZ_PCZU01000288.1:0-6754 GCF_002887785.1 Rhodococcus sp. ENV425 | reverse complement strand
CCGCCGAGGGAGTGCCCGACCACGGTGACGTGCTCGATGTCCAGGACCGAGAGCAGGTCGCGGACGCCGTTGGCGTACGCGGCGACCGAGTAGTCGGCGCGCGGCTTGTCGGAGCGGCCGTGGCCGAGCAGGTCCGGTGCGATGACCGTGTACTTGCGGGCCAGGTGCGGGATGACCTCCTGCCAGGTCGAGGAGTTGTCGCCGATCCCGTGGATCAGCAGCAGCGCGGGGCCCTCGCCGGCGAGTCGGAAGGCGCGACGGTAGCCGTGGATGGTGCGGAAGACCATCCGCGTCTCCGCGTCCGGCACCGGCCGGAGCGTGCGTGTGCGCGGTGTACCCATGTGCGTCTCCTGACCGCCGGTTCCTCGTCTACCTGTGGTGTCCGAGGCGCCGGACCGTCTCCGGCCCGACCCTTCAGCTCAACTCGTCGAACTGAGCGTACTGACTGTATGTGACCTGCACAACGCGAAGTGTAACGAGAGAGTAATGATCCGGGGTCGGACAGGCGGCGATTCGAACCCGGTCAGGCGGAGGGGTCCGCGTCGCCGGGCTGTCCGTTCCCGCCGCGATCCTCGTATTCGGCGAGGAACCGCTCGAACTCGGCACCGATCTCCTCGCCGGTCGGCAGGTTCTCGTCCGTCGGCAGCTGGGCGGCCTGCTGCTCCTGGGCCGCCACATAGCTGTCGTACTGCCGCTCGAGTCCGCGGACCACCGCCTGCACCTCCTCGTTCTGGGCGATGTGCTCGTCGATCTGCTCACGCACCCGTGCGGCGGCCTCGCCGAGCGCGGCCAGCGGCAACCCGAGGCCCCCGGCTTCGGCGACGTTCTCGAGCAAGGTCTCGGCAGCGCCCGGGTACTCGGTCTGCGCCAGGTAGTGGGGCACGTGGACCGAGAACCCCACCGACTCGTGCCCGTGCTGCGCCATCCGCAGCTCGAGCAGCGACGACACCCCCGCCGGCACCTGCAGCTCGCCCGTCCAGCGGTGGTGGTCGGCGATCAGGTCCTTGTTCGTCGAGTGCGCCGTCACGCCCAGCGGACGGGTGTGGGGGATCGCCATCGGGATCGCGCTGATCCCGATCGTGCGCCGGACCCCGAACTGCTCGGCGAGCAGGCGCACCGCCGTGATGAACCGCTCCCATTTCAGGTCCGGTTCCGCGCCGGCCAGTAACAGGAAGGGGGTTCCGGCCGTGTCGATCAGGGCGTACAGGTTGAGTTCGGGGGCGGCGTAGTCGGAGAAGTGATCCGCCTTGAACGTCATGGTCGGCCGCCGGGACCGGTAGTCGATCAGCTCGTCCACGGCGAACGACGCCACGAGTTCGCTTTCGAGGCTCTCGCGCAGGTGCGTGGTGGCGAGCCGCACCGCATGCCCGGCGTCGGCGAACCCCTCGAGACCGTGCACCAGCACGGGACCCTCGCCGTCGGCAGACGTCAGCTGCGGAGCGGGGAACTCGAGCTCGTACATGCGGGACTGGTCGTCCATGCGAACATCCTCCGTTCGATCCGGGGCGCCGTGATACCGCCGGGTCACCGGCGTGGCATGGTGGAGTTCGAGTCTAGTTGAACTGGTGATCAGCTTCCGCCGGGGCACGACCCCGGCGGGACGCGACAGCGGAGGTCCGGTGGCAACCCACAGCGCAGGAGACGACGTCCGGACGCCGCGCCGCCCCCGGACCCCGCCGGTGCCCTTCCGCCGGCTGGGCGCGACCGTGATCGGGGGCGCGTTGCTGCTCGCCGCCGGGTGCTCGTCGACCGTCGACGGCACGCCACAGCCCGAGCCGGCCGCACTGGCCACGACGGACGAGGCCGGCACCGCGGGCCGGCCCCTCGCCGAACTGCTGCTGCCGCCCGAGCAGTTCCCCGAGCCGTACGACGCGGTGGTGCTACCGCCGCAGGCGGTCGCCCAGGCCGCTCCCGACCTCACCGGAGTCCCGGAGGGGGCCAAGGTGGATCCACCCGGATGCCTGCCGCCGCCGCAGAACTACGGCCCGGACGGGACTGCGATGGTGGTCGGCACGGACAACGACAGCCGGGCCACGATCTCGGTCGAACTCGTCGCTGTCACCGACGACCTGGCCGCCTACCGCGACCGTCTCGTCGAATGTCCCGTCGTCGCGGCGACCCGCCGGGGCGTCACCGCCACGGTGACGACCACGGTCGACCCGTCGGCGCCGCCGGCCGCCGCGGGGGTGGCGACCCTCGCGTTCACCCGCACCGTCCGCTCGGGCGAGGGCCGGGAGGTGGTCACCCAGTCGATGACCAGCCGGATCGCCCAGGTCGACGACGTGCGGGTGCTGGTGACGTACATGTCCTTCGGTGCGGGGCCCGCCGACACCGCCACCCTGGGCCGGGTGTTCGAGGCGAGCGTGGAGCGCGTGCGCGTCGGCTGACGCGGCACGCTACCAGCCGGAACCGACATCGGGCGGCCGGAACTCCTGCGGCCGCAGTACTTGTCCACAACCGGAGCGCTCGTCCCCAGATTCCGCGGATCCGGGTCGCGCGGCCCCCGAGGGCACCGGTCGTCGGGGACAGTCGGCGCATGACCACATCGACTTCCTCGCCCCGGCCGCTGCGACTCGCCGATCCGGGGGATCTGATCGCCGCCGTGCCGGCCATGCTCGGCTTCCTGCCCGCACGGTCGCTGATCGTGCTGAGCCTCGCGTCCGATGCCGGCGGCGGGCGCGACGGTGCCCGGTCCGCGACCGTCGGCGCCGTCATGCGCCACGACCTGATCCTGCCGCCCGGCGAGGACGATCCGGTGCCGGCTGCGATGCGCGACGTCTTCGACCGATTCGGTGCGCTCTGCGATCGGGAGGGCGCCGACGCCGTGCTCGTCGTCCTCGTCGACGACCGTCTCGACCACCCCGACGCCCCCGCCGTCGCCGCGGCCTGCCGACTGCTCGACGACTTCGCCGTCCGCCTCGACCGGCGCGGGGTTCGCATCGCCGGAGCACACGCCGTTTCCGAGGTCGCTTGCGGCAGAACATGGTTTGCGCTCGTCGGCGGTGCGCGCGGGACGGTCCCGGACCCGCAGGCCTCGCCCGTCGCCGCCGCCCGCGTCTTCGAGGGCGGGGCGATCCGGCGGTCCCGCGCCGAACTCGCCGATCTGCTCACCCCGCTGCCGATGCCCGGGCGCATGCAGGTTGCCGACCACATCGACGAGGCGATCGACGCGCGTGACCTCGCCTACGAACTCGCCGTCCGCGCCGGCGGCCGCGACCGCGCCGACCGTCAGGAACTCGAGGCCGTGCTGGCCCACATCGCCCGGCACGACGACGGCGCCGAGCTGCTCGCCCCCGAGCTTGCCGAACTCGCCGTCCTGCTGTCCAATTCGACCGTGCGCGACGCCGTGATGGCCCTCGCGGCGGGCGCCGAGGCCGACACCGCCGAACGGTTGTGGGTCACGCTCACCCGGCGTCTCCCGGACCCGGAACGAGCCGAGGCCGCCGCCCTCGTCGGCTACAGCGCGTACGTTCGGGGCGACGGACCGCTCGCCGGGGTGGCCCTGGGGGTCGCACTCGAGTCCAACCCGCGGCACCGGCTCGCCGACCTCCTCGACCAGGCCCTGCAGGCCGGGCTGCGGCCGCACACCGTGCGCGGCCTCGCCGACACCGGCTACGAGATCGCCGCGCGGCTCGGGGTGCGAATGCCCCCGCCCGCACCGGCGGCGTGACCGCCGGGACGGCGCCGGCTCAGCGCCGTGCCGCGTGCGACCGGTCGCCGAGTTCCTGCAGGTAGACCCACGCGTCGGCGACGATCTCGTCGAGGCTCGTGTGCTGCGGCTTCCAGCCCAGTTCCTCGACGGCGCGGCGGCTCGACGCGATCAGCACGGCCGGATCCCCGGCGCGCCGGGGTGCATCGACCACCGTGATCGGCAGGCCCGTCACTCGGCGGCACGCCTCGATGACCTCCCGGACGGTGAAACCCTCGCCGCTCCCGAGGTTGTAGACGGCGTGCTCGCCGGGCCGGGCGGCCGCCAGTGCCAGCAGGTGGGCGTCGGCGAGGTCCTTGACATGGATGTAGTCCCGCACCGCCGTGCCGTCCTTGGTCGGCCAGTCGGTGCCGAACACCGAGATGTGCTCGCGCTGGCCGAGAGCCACCTGCAGCACGAGCGGAATCAGGTGCGTCTCGACCACGCGGTTCTCGCCGGCACCGTGGTATGCGCCCGCGACGTTGAAGTAGCGCAGGCTCGTCGCGGCCAGACCGTACGCCCGCGTGTACGACGAGATCGCATGGTCGATGGCGAGTTTCGTGGCGCCGTACGGGTTGGTGGGCCGGGCGGGTGCATCCTCGGTGATCGGTACCCGGTCCGGCTCGCCGTACGTCGCCGCCGTCGACGAGAACACCAGCCGCGGTGTTCCCGAGGCGCGGATCGCGTCCAGCAGGGCGAGGGTCGCGACGACGTTGCCGTGCCAGTACTTGTCCGGATGCTCGACGGACTCGCCGACCAGGGACTGGGCCGCGAAGTGCAGCACCCCGTCGAACCGGGGCTGTGCACCGCCGCCGAGCACCTCCGCGGCCGCGGTCGCGATGTCGCCCTCGACGAACTCCGCGCCGGCCGGGACGGCGTCGGCGTTGCCGGTGGACAGATCGTCGAGGATCACCACCTCGTGACCCTGCTCGAGCAGCACCGTGCTGCAGACGCTGCCCACATAGCCGGCACCGCCGGTAACCAGAAGCCTCACGCTGGGACCCTTCTTCGCCGGCCCGCGCGGGGCCGGCGAAGAAGGGGCCTGTCTCAGACCTGCTTCACCTGCACCGCGTGGGCCATCTCGTCGGAAAGTTCGAAGCCGTCGTGGCCGGGCACGTTGATGACCACCGACCCCGGCTTCGTCTCGACTGTAACGCGTGCGTCGGGGACGATCCCCGCCTCACGCAGCCGCCCGATCACCTCGTGATCGGACTGCACGTACTCCGCCAGCCGGCGCACGACCACGGCGGTCGGCTTGCCCGGCGGGATCTCGGTGAGCCGCACCAGCCGCTCGTCCGCCGCGGCCGGGCGGTCCAGGCCGAGCTGGTCCAGTCCCGGAATCGGATTGCCGTACGGCGAGGTCGTGGGGTTGTGCAGCACCTCGACGAGGCGGCGCTCGACCTCCTCGCTCATCACGTGCTCCCAGCGGCATGCCTCGGCGTGCACGTTCTCCCAGTCGAGACCGATCACATCCACGAGCAGCCGCTCGGCGAGCCGATGCTTGCGCATGACCGACACCGCCAGGTCGCGGCCCTTCTCGGTCAGCTCGAGGTGCCGGTCGCCTGCCACGCGCAGCAGCCCGTCCCGCTCCATCCGGGCGACGGTCTGGCTCACGGTCGGTCCGCTCTGTTCCAGGCGTTCGGCAATGCGCGCACGCAGCGGCACGACGCCCTCTTCCTCCAAGTCGTAGATCGTCCGGAGGTACATCTCCGTGGTATCGACCAGGTCCTTCACTCTCACACCCCTTCGTCTGCGGCCGATTCTAACCGGGCGAAACCCCCGGCGGGCGCACCTCGCGCGGCGCCGCCCGGCGGGGCCTGCGGCAGGCGCGCCGGGGCCCTGCGGCACTCGCATCGCCCCGGACGGCGCAGTAGCTTTGTGGCCATGACCACGACCTCCGCCGCGACGGGCGATCCGACACATCCGAGCGGCGACCGAGTGGTGGTGTGGAGCCCGGACTTCCTCGACTACCGGTGGGGCCCGACTCATCCCATGAATCCCACCCGGCTCGATCTCACGATGGCACTGTCCCGCGGCCTCGGCCTGCTCGAGGGGGTGGAGACCCTGCGTCCGCCGGCCGCGACCGACGCCGAGCTGCTGCGCATCCACACCCCTGCCTACGTCGAGGCCGTCAAGCACGCCGGCAGCCTGCCGCCAGGTTCGACCGCCGGGGCGGAGGCCCCGCACGGTCTCGGCACCGAGGACAATCCGATCTTCCCGCGCATGCACGAGGCCAGTGCCGTCCTCGCAGGCGGCACCCTCGCCGCCGCCCGGGAGATCGCCGCCGGCCGCACCCGGCGGGCGGTGAGCATCGGCGGTGGGATGCACCATGCGATGGCGGACTGGGCCGCCGGATTCTGTGTGTACAACGACGCCGCCATCGCCATCTCGTGGCTCCTGGACAACGGCTTCGACCGGATCGCCTACATCGACGTCGACGCCCACCACGGCGACGGGGTGCAGCACGCCTTCCTGAGCGATCCCCGGGTGCTCACCGTCTCCATCCACCAGCACCCCGCGACGCTGTGGCCGAACACCGGCTGGTCCAGCGAGGTCGGCACCGGCGCCGCCGAGGGGACCGCGATCAACCTGCCGGTCCTGCCCGGCACCGTCGACGCGCTGTGGCTGCGCGCATTCCACGCCGTCGTCCCCGCCGCGGTCGCGACGTTCCGGCCGCAGATCATCATCAGCCAGTGCGGTGCCGACAGCCACCGGGAGGATCCGCTGGCCGACCTCTCGTTGACCGTCGACGGCCAGCGCGCGGCGTATCTCGCCATGCGCGAGCTCGCGGACCGGCACTGCGAGGGCCGGTGGCTCGCGGTGGGCGGAGGCGGCTACGGGCTGGTGCGGGTGGTGCCGAGATCCTGGACCCACCTGATCGCAGCCGTACTCGACCGCGAGATCGACCCCGCCACCCCGATCCCCGACGAGTGGCGCGAGCGGGTCGCCGCGATGGCACCGGGGGTCGATCTGCCGACCGTGATGGGGGAGGGCGGCGACGTGGCGTATCTGCCGTGGGACGGCCCCGGCGGTACCCCCGAGACCGGCGTCGCATCGTTCGATCGT
>NZ_PCZU01000287.1:17431-18476 GCF_002887785.1 Rhodococcus sp. ENV425 | reverse complement strand
CCTGCGCATCGAGCTGGGCGAGATCGAGGCGGCGCTGCTGCACGTGCCGGCGGTGGCGCAGGCAGTGGTACTGGTCCGGTCGGATCAGCTGGTGGGGTACGTCGTGCCGGCCGCCGGTGCCGTGTTCGACGAGGGCGCGGCCCGGTCGGCGGTGGGGCAGATGCTCCCGTCGTACATGGTGCCGTCGGCGTTCGTGGAACTGGACGCGCTGCCGCTGAACGCGTCGGGCAAGCTGGACCGTAAGGAGTTGCCGGAGCCGGTGTTCGAGGTCAAGGTGTTCCGGGCCGCGACGACTCCGGTGGAGGAGATCGTGGCGGGTGTGTTCGCCGAGGTGCTCGGTCTCGACCGGGTGGGCCTCGACGACGACTTCTTCGCGCTCGGTGGCAACTCGCTGATCGCCACGCAGGTGGTCTCGCGGATCGGTGCGGCGCTCGATGCGTCGGTGCCGCTGCGGCTGCTGTTCGAGAACTCGACCGTCGAGACGTTGGCCGCCCGGATCGACGGGCACGACGGCCCGGCGCGACGGGCCCCGCTGGTGCCGCAGCCCCGGCCCGAGCGGGTGCCGCTGTCGCTGGCCCAGCAGCGCATGTGGTTCCTCAACCGGTTCGATCCCGACTCGACGGCGAACAACATCCCCGTCGCCGTCCGCATGTCCGGCCGGCTCGAAGTCCCGGCGCTCGAGGAAGCGGTGTGCGACGTCCTCGCCCGCCACGAGTCGCTGCGCACCGTCTACCCCGACCTCGACGGGTACGGCTACCAGAAGGTGCTCGCCCCGTCCGAGGTCCGCGTCTCGCTCGAGCCCGTGCGGATCGAGCCGGCGCAGCTCCCCGGCGAGCTGCGGGCGCTGGCGGCCACCCACTTCGACGTGTCCACCGACGTCCCGATCGTCGTGCGCCTGCTGTGCCTGAGTCCCGAGGAGCACGTGCTCGTCGCGGTCATGCACCATATCGCCGGCGACGGCTTCTCGATGGGGCCGCTCACCCGCGACATCATGGTCGCCTACGCGGCCCGGTCGCTCGGCAACGAGCCCGCCTGGGAGCCGCTG
>NZ_PCZU01000287.1:16656-17421 GCF_002887785.1 Rhodococcus sp. ENV425 | reverse complement strand
TGTGGCAGCGCGACGTGCTCGGCTCCGAGGGCGACCCGGACTCCGTCGTCACCCGTCAGCTCGAGTACTGGAAGCAGGCGCTCGACGGATTGCCGGACGGGCTCGACCTGCCGACCGACCGGCCGCGGCCCGCGGTCGCGACGAATCGTGGTGCGACACATCGCCTCACCATCGACGAGTCGCTGCACGCCGCGCTCGGCCGGCTCGCCGGGGAACAGCGCGCGACGGTGTTCATGGTGGTCCACGCGACCCTGGCGCTGCTGCTGGCCCGCCTCGGCACGTCCCGGGACATCGCCGTCGGCACCCCGGTGGCCGGCCGCGGGGAACGCTCGCTCGACAATCTGATCGGCATGTTCGTCAACACCCTGGTGCTGCGCACCGAGGTGGACACGGCCGACACCTTCGCCGAACTGCTCGCCCGGGTGCGCGAGGTCGACCTCGGGGCCTTCGCGCACGCCGAGGTGCCGTTCGAGCGTCTCGTGGACGTGCTCGCGCCGGAACGCACCCAGGCCCGGACTCCGCTGTTCCAGGTCATGCTGGCGTTCCAGAACATCGGCGACGTGGCCCTGGAACTGCCGGGGCTGTCCGTCGCGCAGCTGCCCCTCGACGCGGGGGTGGCGAAGTTCGACCTCATGGTCACGATCCTCGAGGGTCAGGCGGCCGGCACCGACGCGGGCGACCTCGCCGTCGAGATCTCCTACGCCACCGACCTGTTCGACGCCCCGACCGTGGCCGCCGTCGGCGACCGGTTCGTCCGGCTGCTGC
>NZ_PCZU01000287.1:14940-16613 GCF_002887785.1 Rhodococcus sp. ENV425 | reverse complement strand
GATGCTGCCGGGCGCGGAACTCGACGCGGTCGAGCAGCTCGCGCGGGGGCCCCGCCGCACGCTCGACTGCGGGGCCACGCTGGTCGATCTCCTCGCCCAGCAGGCGGCCCGCACCCCCGACGCCGTGGCGATCGAGTCGGGTGAGTCGGCGCTGACCTACCGCGAGTTCGGCTCCCGGGTCAACGCGCTGGCGCGGTATCTCGTCGCGCGCGGCGCGGGACCGGACACGGTGGTCGCGGTGGCCGCCGGCCGCTCCACGGAGATGCTCGTGGCGATCCACGCGGTCCTCGCCGCCGGGGCCGCTTACGTCCCGCTCGACCCGGACCAGCCGGCGGACCGGATCACGTACGTCCTCGAATCCGCCTCGCCCGTCCTGGTTCTCACCAGGTCCGGGCGGGACCACCTGCCCGGTGCGGACGCGGTGCCGGTCGTGGCGCTCGACGAGGCCGACACCGCGCCGTACGGCGACGCGCCGCTGACCGACGCCGACCGGCTCGCGCCGCTGCGGCCGCAGCATCTCGCGTACGTGCTCTACACGTCCGGCTCCACCGGTCGGCCGAAGGGCGTGGCCGTGCCGCACGCCGCCGTGGTCAACCAGTTGCTGTGGATGCGGGACCGGTTCGGCCCGACGGCCGGCGACGTCCTGCTGCTCAAGACCCCCGCCACCTTCGACGCCTCGGTGTGGGAGATCTTCCTGCCCCCGCTGGTGGGGGCGCGGATCGTGGTGGGTGCGCCCGACCTGCACCGCGACCCCGCCGGAATGGCGGCGGCGATCGCGCGTCACGCCGTCACGGTGGCCCAGTTCGTGCCCGCCGTCTTCGACGCGGTCCTCGAACACCTCGACCGGACGACCGCCGCGTCCCTGACCCAGGTCTTCTGCGGCGGCGAGAGCCTTCCGGCCGAAACCGTCGCACGGTTCCGCGCACTGAACGACGCGCCCGTCCACAACCTGTACGGACCCACCGAGACGACGATCCAGACCGTCCACCGCACGGCGGGTGCCGACGACGCCGGGGCGGTGCCGATCGGTACGCCGGTGTGGAACACCGACGCGCTCGTGCTCGACGAACGGTTGCACCCCGTGCCCGTCGGCGTCGCCGGCGAGCTCTATCTCACCGGTGTCCAGCTGGCCCGCGGCTATCACGGCCGCGCGGATCTGACGGCCGAGCGGTTCGTCGCGAACCCCTGGGCCGCCGGCGAGCGGATGTACCGCACCGGCGACCTCGCGCGGTGGACCGCCGCGGGCGAGCTCGACTACCTGGGCCGCACGGACCTGCAGGTCAAGCTACGCGGGCTGCGCATCGAACTCGGGGAGGTCGAGTCGCAGCTCGCCGCCCTCGACGAGGTGCGCCAGGCCGTCGCCGTGGTGCGCGAGGACCCGCGCTTCGGGCCGCAGCTGGTCGGCTACGTCGTCCCCGAGCCGGGTGCGGAGTTCGATCCCGCGAAGGCGAAGGACGCGCTCGCGGCCACGCTGCCGTCGTACATGGTGCCCTCCGCGTTCGTCGCACTGGACGCGTTCCCGCTGAACGCCAGCGGCAAGATCGACCGGCGCGCGCTGCCGGCCCCCACCTTCGAGGCGCGCACCTTCACCCCGCCGCGGACCCCGGTCGAGGAGATCGTCGCGGGCGTGTTCGCCCAGGTACTGGGCGTGCCGCGGGTCGGCCGCGACGACG
>NZ_PCZU01000287.1:12570-14930 GCF_002887785.1 Rhodococcus sp. ENV425 | reverse complement strand
ACTCGCTCGTCGCGACGCAGGTCGCGGCCCGCCTCAGCGAGGCGCTCGACGCGTCGATCCCGGTGCGGGCCCTGTTCGATGCCCCGACCGTCGAGGCCCTCGCGGTGCGGGCCGAGCAGGAGGCCGGCGCCGGCCGCCGCACGCCGCTGGTCCCGTACGAGCGGCCCGAGCGCATCCCGCTCTCGCCGGCGCAGCAGCGCATGTGGTTCCTCAACCGCTTCGACCCCGAGTCGGCGGTGAACAACGTGCCGATCGGCGTGCGCTTCACCGGCGCCCTCGACGTGCCCGCGCTGCGCGGGGCGATACGGGACCTGACCGAGCGCCACGAGGTGCTGCGCACCGTCTACCCCGACGTGGACGGCACCGGCTACCAGCAGATCCTGCCGGAGTCCCCGGTGCGGCTCGTCATCGAACGCATCGACGCGCAGGCCCTGCCGGACCGCGCCCGCGAACTGGTGACGCGCGGATTCGACGTCACCACCGAGGTGCCCTTCCGCGCGGTGGTCTTCGAGCTGAGCCGGACCGAGCATGTGCTGCTGTTCGTCGCCCATCACATCGCCACGGACGGGTTCTCGGTGCGTCCGCTCGCCCGCGACGTGATGGTCGCCTACGCGGCCCGCACCCGCGGTGAGCTGCCCGGCTGGGCACCGCTCGAGATCCAGTACGCGGACTACGCCCTGTGGCAGCGCGACGTGCTCGGCTCCGAGGACGAACCGGGATCCGTGGCCGCCGAGCAGGTGGAGTTCTGGAAGCGCACCCTCGCCGCCCTGCCCGACCAGCTCGACCTGCCCTCCGATCGCGTCCGTCCCGAGCGGGCCTCCGGGCACGGCCGCACCAGCCGCTTCCGCGTCGAGGAGGCGCTCCACGACCGCCTGCAGAACCTCGCGCACGAGAAGAACACGTCGCTGTTCATGGTCGTGCACGCGGCGCTCGCGGTGCTATTGGCCCGGTTGTCCGCGACCGAGGACATCGCGATCGGCACGCCGGTCGCCGGCCGCGGCGAGGCCGCCCTCGACGACCTCGTCGGCATGTTCGTCAACACCCTCGTCCTGCGCACCGACGTGCGGGGCGGGCAGTCCTTCGCGGACCTGCTGAGCGCGGTGCGCGAGAACGACCTCGATGCCTTCGCGCACGCGGACGTGCCGTTCGAACGGCTGGTGGAGATCCTCGATCCGGAACGCTCCCAGGCCCGGCACCCGCTGTTCCAGGTGGCGCTGACCTTCCAGAACATCGGACAGGCCGAGTTCGAACTCGACGGCCTCGCTCTGGAGGCGCTCGACTACGACCCGCCCACGGCGAAGTTCGATCTGCAGTTCACCTTCTCGGAGCAGGTGGCCCCGGACGGCTCGGCCGCCGGCATCGATGCCGCCGTGACCTACGCCACCGACCTGTTCGACGAGCTGCGGGTCGCCGCGTTCGCCGAGCAGCTGCTGCGGATCCTGCGGGCCGTGGCGGCCGACGCGTCGGTCGCGGTCGGTGACATCGAGATCGTCGACGAGTTCGAGCGCGAGCTCGTGGTCTCCCGGTGGAACTCGCTGGGCGACGACGTCGCCCCGGCGGACGTGACGCTGGTGGACATGTTCGAGGCGCGCGTCGCCGCCGCACCCGGCGACATCGCGGTGCGGTTCGGCGACGAGGCGCTCACCTACGCCGAGTTCGCCTCCCGGGCGCGGCGACTGGCCCGGCACCTGATCTCCGTGGGTGTGGGTCCGGAGTCGCTCGTGGCGGTCGCGCTGCCGCGGTCACTGGATCTGGTGGTCGCGCTCGTCGCGGTGCTCGAGGCCGGCGGCGGGTATCTGCCGGTGGACCCGAACTACCCGGCCGACCGGATCGAGTTCATGCTCACCGACGCCGCGCCGGCCGCGGTGCTCACCCTCTCCGGCACGGGGGTCGACGTGCCCACCGCGGTGCCGGTGGTCGAGCTCGACACCGTCGACCTGTCGGGGGTGGACGACGCGCCGATCCGCGACGAGGAGCGCACCGCGCCGCTCGACGCCACGAACCTCGCGTACGTCATCTACACCTCCGGGTCCACGGGCCGGCCGAAGGGCGTGCTGATCCCGCACCGGAACGTGGTGCGGCTGATGGTCAACACCGAGTCGGTCTATGGTTTCGGCCCGTCGGACGTGTGGACGATGTTCCACTCGTACGCGTTCGACTTCTCGGTGTGGGAGCTGTGGGGTCCGCTGCTGTACGGCGGCACCCTCGTCGTCGTGGACTGGTTCACCTCGCGCTCGCCGGAGGCGTTCCGCGAGTTGCTCGTTCGCGAGGGTGTGACGGTGCTGAATCAGACGCCGTCGGCGTTCTACCAGCTCGCCGAGGCGGACCGCACGGCCGGCGGGACCGGTGGCGAGCTGGCC
>NZ_PCZU01000287.1:11049-12560 GCF_002887785.1 Rhodococcus sp. ENV425 | reverse complement strand
GTACGTGATCTTCGGTGGTGAGGCGCTCGAGCCGCGCCGCCTGGAGGGCTGGTTCGCCCGGCACGGGGACACCTCGCCGCGGCTGGTGAACATGTACGGCATCACCGAGACCACGGTGCACGTGTCGTACCGGGAGATCGGTGCGGACCTGGCCGAGGCCGGTTCGGCGAGCATCGTGGGCGTGCCGATCGCGGGCCTGCGGGTCTACGTCCTCGACACCCGTCTCAACCCCGTCCCGGTGGGCGTGGCCGGTGAGATGTACGTCGGCGGCGGGCAGCTGGCCCGCGGATACCTGGGCCGTCCGGACCTGTCCGCGGCCCGGTTCGTGGCCGATCCGTTCTCCGCCGACGGCGGATTGCTCTATCGCACCGGCGATGTGGCGCGCTGGGCGGTCTCGGGTGACCTCGAGTACCTCGGCCGCGCGGACGACCAGGTCAAGATCCGTGGCTTCCGGATCGAGCTCGGCGAGGTCGAGTCGGCCGTGCTGGCCCAGCAGCCGGTCGGGCAGGCCGCGGTGATCGTGCGCGAGGACGCCCCCGGGGCGGCGCGGATCGTCGCGTACGTGGTGCCGGCGGACGGCGCGACCGTCGACGTCGAGGAACTGCGCGCCGGGGTGGGCGCGCTGGTGCCGGAGTACATGGTGCCGTCGGCGTTCGTGGTGATCGACGCGATTCCGTTGACGGTCAACGGCAAGCTCGACCGCCGGGCGCTGCCGGAACCGGTGTTCGAGACCCGGGTCTTCCGGGCGCCGTCGACCCCGGTCGAGGAGATCGTCGCCGGCACGTTCGCCGAGGTGCTCGGCGTCGAGCGGGTGGGTGCGGACGACGACTTCTTCGAGCTCGGCGGCAACTCGCTGATCGCCACGCAGGTCGTCTCGCGGCTCGGGGCGGCGCTCGACACGCAGGTTCCGGTGCGGACCCTGTTCGAGGCGTCGACCGTCGCCGCGCTCGCGGCGCGGGTCGAGCAGGACGCCACCGGCGGCGGCCGGGTGCCGCTGACGGCGCGGACGCGTCCGGAACGCATCCCGCTCTCGCCGGCGCAGCAGCGCATGTGGTTCCTCAACCGCTTCGATCCGGAGTCGACGGCCTACAACATCCCGATGGCCCTGCGGCTGACCGGTGACCTCGACGTCGCCGCGCTGCGCGCCGCCGTGGCCGACCTGGTGGCCCGCCACGAGACGCTGCGGACCGTGTACCCGGAGACGAACTCCGGTCCGGTGCAGGAGATCCGGCCCGCCACCGCGGTGCCGATCGGTCTCGAGCCGGTCGACGTCCCGGCGGCCGAGCTGGAGTCGCGGCTGCGCGCACTCGCGTCGACCGGCTTCGACGTCACCCGCGAGATCCCGCTGCGGATCGCGCTGTTGCGCCTCGCGCCCGCCGAATACGTCCTGGTCACCGTGGTGCACCACATCGCCGCCGACGGCTCGTCGATGGTCCCGATGGCCCGCGACGTGATGACCGCGTACGCCGCCCGGGCCGCCGGCACCGAACCGGCGTGGGCGCCGCTCGAGC
>NZ_PCZU01000287.1:8560-11039 GCF_002887785.1 Rhodococcus sp. ENV425 | reverse complement strand
GTACGCGGACTACGCGCTGTGGCAGCGGGAACTGCTCGGCTCCGAGGACGACCCCGAGTCGCTCGCCGCCCGGCAGCTCGACCACTGGCGGACCGCGCTCGCCGACCTGCCGGACCAGCTCGACCTGCCCACCGACCGGCCGCGTCCGGCGCAGCAGTCGTTCCGCGGCGACCGGGTCGAGTTCACCGTGGACGCGGACGTGCACGCCGCGTTGCGCGATCTCGCCCGCGCCCGCAACGCGACCGTGTTCATGGCGATGCACGCCGCGTTCGCCACGCTGCTCGCCCGCCTGTCCGGATCCGCCGACATCGCGGTGGGCACGCCCATCGCCGGCCGCGGCGAGGCCGCCGTCGAGAACCTGATCGGCATGTTCGTCAACACGCTGGTCTTCCGGCTCTCCGTCGACGGCGGCCGCTCGTTCGACGAACTGCTCGCGGCGGCCCGCGAAACCGACCTGCAGGCGTTCGCGCACGCGGACGTGCCGTTCGAGCGGCTCGTGGAGGTGCTCAACCCGGCTCGTTCGACCGCGCGGCACCCGCTGTTCCAGGTGGGCTTCTCGTTCCAGAACCAGCAGCGCACCGCACTGGAACTGGCGGGCCTGACCGTCGCGCCGATCGACCTCGAGGGCGGCACGTCGCAGTTCGACCTGCACCTGATCGTCAGCGACCGGTACGACGAGCAGGGCGCCCCGTCGGGGATGGACGCGATCCTGACGTTCGCCACCGACCTGTTCGACGAGTCCACCGCCCGTGCCGTGGCCGAGCGCTTCCAGCAGTTGCTCCGTGCACTCGTGCAGGCGCCGGACGTGCCGGTGGGTGACCACCCGTTGCTGCTCGCGCGCGAACAGCACGACGTCCTGACGGCGTGGAACGACACCGTCCACGAGACCGGCACGGCCGCAACGCTCGTCGACCTGTTCGACGAGCAGGTGCGCCGGGATCCCGGCGCGGTCGCACTGGTGTACGAGGGCGTTGCCGTCACGTACGGCGAGTTCGGCGCCCGAGTCCACCGCCTCGCCCGGCACCTGATCGCCCTGGGCGTGGGCCCGGAGGATCGGGTGGCGCTCGTCGCGCGACGCTCGCCGGAACTCGTGGTCGGCATGTACGCGATCGCCACGGCCGGCGCCGCGTATGTGCCCCTCGATCCGGATCAGCCGGCCGAGCGCAACGCCTACATCCTCGACACCGCCGCCCCCACCTGTGTGGTCACGGTCGCGGCGGACCGGTTCGACGTGCCCGGCGTGCCGGTGGTCGAACTCGACCGCGTGGACCTGTCCGGGCTGCCGGACGCGCCGGTGACGGCGGCGGAGCGCCGCGCGCCGCTGCGCGCCGCGAACACCGCGTACGTGATCTTCACGTCCGGGTCGACGGGCCGGCCCAAGGGGGTGGCGGTTCCGCACTCCGCCGTCGTCAACCAGATGCTGTGGAAGCGGGACGCGTTCGACCTCGGACCGGACGACGCGGTGCTGCTCAAGACCGTCGCCACGTTCGACCTGTCGGTGTGGGAGTTCTGGTCGGCGCTCACCTCCGGCGCGCGCCTGGTGATCGCCACCGCCGACGGGCACCGCGATCCCGACTACCTGCTGCGGCTGCTGCGCGACGAGCGCGTCACCACGCTGCACTCGGTGCCGTCGATGCTCTCGATGCTCATGACCGCCGCCGGCGGGGAGGTCGCATCGTCGCTGCGCCGCGTGCTCGCCATCGGCGAGGCGCTGCCGGCGGCCACCGCGCAGCAGTTCCGCGCGGACAACGCGGCGGTCCTGTTCAACCTGTACGGGCCGACCGAGGCCGCCGTGTCCGTCACCGTGCACGAGACCGACGACGCCGACACCACGGTCGTGCCGATCGGTGTGCCCGAGTGGAACACCCGGGTCCACGTGCTCGACGCGCGCCTGCGTCCGGTGCCGGTCGGGGTCGCCGGCGAGCTGTACCTGGCCGGTGCCCAGCTGGCGCGCGGCTACCACGGCCGTCCCGACCTGACCGCCGACCGGTTCGTCGCCGACCCGTTCGGCGGGGGCCGGATGTACCGCACGGGCGACATCGTGCACTGGAACCGCGGCGGCGAACTGGTCTACCGCGACCGCGCCGACTTCCAGGTCAAGGTGCGCGGCTACCGCATCGAACTCGGTGAGATCGAGTCGGTGCTGCGCGCCCGCGCCGAGGTGCGGGACGTCGCCGTCCTCGTCCGCAACGACCCGCACGTCGGAGATCGGCTGGTGGCCTACGTGGTTCCGGCCGGTGGTGCCGAACTCGACGCCGCCGCGACGAAGACCGCGCTGGCGCAGGCGCTTCCGTCGTACATGGTGCCGTCGGTGTTCGTCGTCCTCGAGGCACTGCCGCTGAACACCAACGGCAAGCTCGACCGCAGGGCACTGCCCGAACCGGAGTTCGAGGCCGGGCAGTTCCGTGCCCCCACCACCCCGGTGGAGGAGATCGTCGCCGGCATCCTCGCCGAGGTTCTCGGCATCGAACGCGCCGGC
>NZ_PCZU01000287.1:0-8550 GCF_002887785.1 Rhodococcus sp. ENV425 | reverse complement strand
CTTCGAGCTCGGCGGCAACTCCCTGCTCGCGACGCAGCTGGCCTCCCGGCTCGGCGCCGCGCTCGACACCCGGGTGTCGGTGCGGACCGTGTTCGAGGCGTCGACCGTCGCGGCGCTGGCGGGGCGGATCCAGCCGTCCGTCGGCCGCGGCGCCCGGCCGCCGCTGGTGCCGGAGCCGCGGCCCGACCGGGTTCCGCTCTCGCTCGCGCAGCAGCGGATGTGGACCCTCAACCAGGTGGATCCGGGATCGGGGGCCTACAACATCCCCGTCGCGGTGCGGCTCAGCGGCTCCCTCGACGTCGACGCGTTGCGCGCCGCCGTCGCCGACGTGATCGCCCGGCACGAGGTGCTGCGCACGGTGTACCCGGACACGGAGGACGGCCCGGTCCAGGTGGTGCTCCCGACGGCGCAGGCGCTGCCGGACCTGTCCCCGGTGCCCGTGCCCGAGAGCGAGATCGTCGACCGGCTCACCGGCGTCCTCGGCGCCGGCTTCGACGTGACGGCACCGACCCCGCCGGTGCGGGCGCGATTGTTCCGCGTCGCCGACGACGAGCACGTGCTCGCCCTGGTGGCCCACCACATCAGCGCCGACGGCTACTCGATGCGGCCGCTCGTGCGCGACGTGATGGTCGCGTACGCCGCCCGCGCCGAGGCCCAGGTGCCCGGATGGGCGGAGCTGCCGGTCCAGTACGCCGACTACACGCTGTGGCAGCAGCGGGTGCTCGGCGACCCGGACGACCCGGACAGCGAGCTGTCCCGCCAGCTCGGGTACTGGACCGCCGAGCTGGCCGGCAGCCCCGAGCTGCTCGCGCTGCCGACCGATCGGCCGCGGCCGGCGCGGCAGTCGACCCAGGGCGACGCGGTGGCGTTCACCATCGGTGAGGCGCTCGCGCAGCGCATCGAGAAGACCGCCCGCGAACACAACGCGACGGTGTTCATGGTCGTGCACGCCGCCCTCGCGGTGCTCCTGTCGCGGCTCGCGTCCGCCGAGGACGTCGCGGTCGGTACCCCGACCGCCGGCCGCGCCGAGGAAGCTCTCGACGACCTGGTGGGCATGTTCGTCAACACGCTGGTGCTGCGCACCCGCGTGGCCGGCGGGGACACGTTCGCCGACCTGCTCGCCCAGGCGAAGGAGAAGGACCTGGCGGCGTTCGGCAACGCCGACGTGCCGTTCGAGCGGCTCGTCGCCGCCGTCGGCCGTAAGCGGTCGAGCTCGTACACGCCGCTGTTCCAGGTGATGCTCACGTTCCAGAACATCGAGACCGGAACGCTGGAGCTGCCCGGACTGGCGGTCACCCCGCTCGAGGCGGGTGCCCATCAGGCGAAGTTCGACCTGCAGTGCACCTTCGTCGAGCAGTTCGCGCCCGGCGGTGGCCTCGGCGGCCTCGACGTGATCTTCACCTACGCGACCGCGCTGTTCGACCGGGAGACGGTCGAGCTGTTCGCCGAGCGGTTCACCCGCGTCCTGGACGCGGTGACGTCGGACCCCCAGGTGCGGCTGCGCGCGATCGACATCCTCACCGAGGCCGAACGGGCCCGCGTGGCCGCGCCGCGCAAGCCCCGGACCGTGGCGGACCTGCCGGACCTGGTCGCCGCCGCCGCCGAGACCGCCCCCGACACGGTGGCGCTCAGCCACGGCGGCCGGGACGTCACCTTCGGGGAGTTCGCGCAGAAACTGGCCGCGACGGCGACCGCGACGGGCGGGGCACTCACCGCGGAGGCGCTCGTGCCCGTGGTGTTGAACACCCTCATCCCCGGAGTCCTGCCCGCGCTGGGCGCCGACGGGTTCGCCGAACTGGTCCGATCCGTGCTCGCGGCGGCCGACGAGATCACCGGTAGGGGGCTCTGACCTGGGCGCTTCGTTTGCTGTCGGTCCGACCGGGATAATCGAACATCGACTGTCGTCCGACCCCGTGGGCACCGAGGTGGCCGCGGGGTCGACGGAGCGCGCACGACTGTGTGCGACACGCAGAGGTATCGGAGGATGAAGTAGATGGCTGAAGGCACGTCGGGCAAGCAGGCGCTGACGATCGCAGACCTGCCCCGGTTGCTGGCCGGAGTCGTGGACCGCGAGCCCGACCGCGTCGCCCTCGCCCACGGTGACACGCAGCTGACCTACAGCCGGCTCCAGCAGGAGATCGCCACCCTCGACGCCGCGATGGGGGGCGTGCTCGGTATCGAAGCGCTGGTCCCGGTCGTGCTGTCCAACCTCGCGCCCGCGCTTCTCGCCGACGGTGGGCTGCCCGCCGTGCTCGACTTGCTCCTCGCCGACGCCGCGTCCGTCCTCGGCGACGCGGCGGCCGCCCCCGCCGGCCCCGACCTCGGCACCCTCGCGGGCCGCTTCGACGCCCAGGTCGAGGCGACCCCGGACGCGGTCGCCCTCGAGTTCGACGGCGAGACCCTGACCTACGCGGAGTTCGACGCCCGCGTCAACCGGCTCGCGCGGCACCTGATCGGGCTCGGCGTGGGCCCGGACGCGCGCGTCGGCCTGTCGATGCGGCGGTCCTTCGACCTGCTCGTCGGCATGTACGCGATCGTCAAGGCCGGCGGGGCCTACGTGCCGCTGGACCCGGATCACCCCGCCGACCGCATCGCCTACGTCCTCGACACCGCGGAACCCGTCGCGGTGGTCACCACCGCCCGCGACCGGGTGGATCTGCCCGGATCGGTGCCCGTGGTGCTCGTCGACACCCTCGACCTCGCGGACGTATCCGCGGACCCGGTGCGCGACGACGAGCGGCTCGGCCCCCTGACCGCCGACAGTCTCGCGTACGTCATCTTCACCTCCGGCTCCACCGGCCGCCCGAAGGGCGTCGCGGTCGAGCACCGGGCCATCGTCGCGAACATCGCCTGGCGACAGGCCGAGTACGGGCTGCGCGGCGACGACGTCGTGCTGCAGAAGACGCCGTTCACGTTCGACGTGTCGGTGTGGGAGTTCTTCTGGCCGCTGCAGGTAGGGGCGCGCCTGTCGATCGCGAGGCCCGACGGCCACCGCGACCCCGCCTACCTCGCGCAGACCATGATCGAGCGCCGGGTCACGGTCGCCCACTTCGTCCCGTCCATGCTCGCGGTCTACCTCGCCGAGCCCACCGCCGCGGCCGTCACCTCGCTGCGGTATGTCTTCGCCTCGGGCGAGGCGCTGCCCGCGCAGACCGTCGCCCGATTCCACCGGATCTCCACGGCCGGGCTGCACAACCTGTACGGCCCGACCGAGGCCGCGGTCGACGTCACCTACTACGCGACCCACGGCGACGACGCGGTCGTCCCCATCGGTGCGGCCGTCGCCGACACCGACCTCTACGTCCTCGACGAGGGCCTGCGACCCGTTCCGCAGGGTGTCGAGGGAGAGCTGTACCTCGCGGGCATCCAGCTCGCGCGCGGCTACCTGCGCCGACCCGACCTGACCGCGGACCGCTTCGTCGCCGACCCGTTCGGTGCGCCCGGCGACCGCATGTACCGCACCGGTGACCTGGTCAGGTGGAACGCCGAGGGCCTGATCGAGTACGTCGGCCGCACCGACTTCCAGGTCAAGCTGCGCGGCCTGCGCATCGAGCTCGGCGAGATCGAATCCGCCCTGCTCGACCATCCCGGGGTCCGGCAGGCGGTCGTCGTCGTGCACTCCGACGAGACGCTCGGCGACCACCTCGTCGGCTACCTCGTCACCGACGGCGAACCGATCGACCGCACCGAACTGGCCGCGGCCGTGCGCCGGCGGCTGCCGGACTACATGGTGCCGTCGCTGTTCGTCGAGATGACCGAGTTCCCTCTCAACGCGTCGGGCAAGCTCGAGCGCAGGGCCCTGCCCGAGCCCGACTTCAGTTCTCTGGCAACCGAATACCGCGCACCGAGCACCCCCACCGAGGAGACGGTCGTCGCGGCCTTCGAGAGCGTGCTCGGCGTCGAGCGTCTCGGCGTCGACGACGACTTCTTCGCCCTGGGCGGCAACTCGCTGAGTGCGACGCGCGTCGTGGCACGTATCAACGCCGACCACAAGGTCCGCATCGACGTGCGGGAGTTCTTCGACGCCCCGACCGCCGCGCAGCTCGCCACGCTCGTCGACACGGCGATGGCCGCCGGCGACTCCCACCGGCCTCCGCTGGTGCCGCAGGTGCGGCCGGAGCGGGTGCCGCTGTCGCTGGCGCAGCGGCGGATGTGGTTCCTCAACCGCCTCGATCCCGGCTCGGCGGTCAACAACATCACGGTCGCACTGCGGCTGTCCGGGACGCTCGACGTCGACGCGCTCCGGGCGGCCGTGTCGGACGTGGTCGCGCGGCACGAGGTGCTGCGCACCGTCTACCCGGAGACGGAGGGGGTCGGCTACCAGCAGGTGCTGCCGGCCTCCGGCGTGGAACTGGACCTCACGCCGGCGAGGGTGACCGAGTCCGAGATCGTGTCGACGGTGGCGGGCACCGTCGCGGCCGGGTTCGACGTCACGACCGAGGTGCCCGTTCGCGTCCGTCTGCTGCAGGTCGCGGACACCGAGCACGTGCTGGTGCTCGTGGTGCACCACATCGCAGCGGACGGCTTCTCGATGGGTCCGCTCACGCGGGACGTGATGGTCGCCTACGACGCCCGTACCCGGCACGAGGCACCCGCCTGGGAGCCGTTGGCCGTGCAGTACGCCGACTACGCCATCTGGCAGCGGCAGGCCCTCGGTTCGGAGGACGATCCGCAGTCGGTCGTCACGCAGCAGATCGAGTACTGGGCGCGCCGTCTCGACGGTGTGCCCGAGCGGCTGGACCTGCCGACCGACCGGCCCCGGCCCGTCGTCGCCACCAACCGTGCCTCGGTGCACGCCTTCACCGTCGACGAATCGGTGCACCGGGGTCTCGTCCGGCTGGCGCAGGACACCCGGACGACGCCGTTCATGGTGGTGCACGCCGCCCTGGCGGCCGTCCTCAGCCGCCTGTCGGGCTCGGCGGACGTCACCATCGGCACGCCGATCGCCGGTCGCGGTGAGCAGGAACTCGACGACCTGATCGGCATGTTCGTCAACACCCTGGTGCTGCGCACCGAGGTCGCGCCGGGCGAGCCGTTCACCCGGCTCCTGGCGCGCGTGCGCGAGTCCGACCTCGCGGCGTTCGGGCACGCGGACGTCCCGTTCGAGCGGCTCGTGGAGGTGCTCGATCCGGTCCGGTCGCAGTCCCATCACCCGCTGTTCCAGGTGATGCTCGCGTTCCAGAATCTCGAACAGACCACCCTCGAGCTCGGCGACCTCGCGATCAGCCCGGTCACCGCGAATCTCGAACAGTCCCAGTACGATCTGTCGTTCATCTTCGTCGAAACGGTCGACGAGGACGGCGAGCCGGGTGGCCTCGCCTGCGACCTGCGGTACGCCACCGATCTGTTCGACGAGGCGACGATCGCCTCGTTCGTGCGGCGGTTGCTGCGGGTGCTCGGGACCGTCGCGGCCGAGCCGGCGCGGGCGGTGGGCGACGTCGAGTTCCTGTCGGAGCCCGAGCGGCGGGCGCTGACGTCGGTGCACGGCGCACCGGCCGAGCCCGCCGGCACGCTGGACGAGATCCTGTCCGCCGCCGCCCGGCGCGATCCCGGCGCCGTGGCCCTGCGGTTCGACGGCCGGTCCGTGTCGTACGGGGAGCTGGATGCGGCGTCGTCGCGCCTGGCGCGGCTGCTGATCTCCCGCGGCATCGGACCGGAAGACCGTGTGGCGCTCGCCGTCCCGCGGTCGATCGAGTCGGTGGTCGCGCTGTGGGCGGTCGTCCGGTCCGGAGCGGCGTTCGTCCCCGTGGACCCGACGTACCCGATCGAGCGGATCGCGTACATGCTGTCGGATTCCGGTGCGGCGCTGGGTATCACATCGGCCGAATCAGCCGGCGCGCTGCCGGGCACGGTGTCCTGGCTCGTGCTCGAGGAGGCGGTCGAGGCCGGCGCCGGGCTGCCGTCGGAACCGGTGTCCGACGCCGAGCGCGTACGCTCGCTGCTTCCGGCGCATCCGGCGTACGTCATCTACACCTCCGGCACGACGGGCACGCCGAAGGGTGTGGTCGTCGCGCATGCCGGCGTGGTGAACTTCTGTGCCGAACAGGTGGAACGGTATTCCGTCACCGCCGACTCCCGGACGTTGCACTTCGCGTCGCCGAGCTTCGATGCGTCGGTTCTCGAACTGCTGCTGGCGTTCGGCGCGGGCGCGACGATGGTCGTCGCGCCGACCTCCGTGTACGGCGGCGCCGAACTCGCCGGCCTGCTGGCGGACGAAGCGGTCACCCATGCCTTCGTGACCCCCGCTGCCCTCGGCTCGGTGGACCCTGCGGGCCTCGACTGCGTCCGCGTGGTGATCACGGGCGGCGAGGCGTGCTCCCCGGGCCTGGTGTCGCGCTGGGCGACGATCCTGCCCGACGGATCGCGCCGCGCGTTCTTCAACGCCTACGGTCCCACCGAGTCGACGGTGGCGTCGAACATCAGCGACGCGTTGCTGCCCGGTGATCCGGTGGTGATGGGCGGCCCCGTCCGCGGCATGCGGGTGCTCGTTCTCGACGACCGGTTGCGGCCGGTGCCGGTCGGCGTCCCCGGCGAGCTGTATCTGGCGGGAATCCAGGTGGCCCGCGGGTATCTGGGTCGGGCCGGGCTGACGGCCGAGCGGTTCGTGGCAGACCCGTACGCCACCGACGGCAGCCGGATGTACCGCACCGGTGACGTGGTGCGGTGGTTCGGCTCTCCCGGCGACGAGGCGGCCGGTGTTGTCGAGTACGTCGGCCGGGCCGACGACCAGGTGAAGATCCGCGGCTTCCGGATCGAACTCGGTGAGATCGAGGCGGCCCTCGCGCGGTGCGCCGGTGTCGCCCAGTCGGTCGCGACGGTGCGCCGGGACGGGCAGCGTGGTGAGCAGCTCGTCGGGTACGTCGTCCCCGAACCGGGCACCGAACTCGACGGCGCCGCCGTCAGGGATTCCGTGGCGCAGTTCCTGACGAGCTACATGGTGCCGCATGCGGTGGTGGTCCTGGACTCGATCCCGCTGACGCCCGGCGGCAAGCTCGACCGGCGTGCACTGCCGGAACCGGAGCAGGAGGCCCGCGTCTTCCGGGCGCCGACCACCCCGGTCGAGGAGATCGTCGCGCGGGTCTTCGCCGACGTCCTCGGCGTGGACCGCGTCGGGCTGGACGACGACTTCTTCGAACTGGGCGGCAACTCGCTCGTCGCCACGCAGGTCATCTCCCGTCTCGGCGCGGCGCTCGGCGCCACGATTCCGGTGCGGACGCTGTTCGAGGCGTCCGGGGTCGCCGCCCTGGCCGCGCGCCTCGAGCAGGCCGACGCCTCCGGCAGCCGAGCGCCGTTGGTGGCGCGGACCCGACCGGAGCGGGTCCCGCTGTCGTTGGCGCAGCGCCGGATGTGGTTCCTCAACCGGTTCGAACCGGACTCCGCGGTGAACAACATCCCGCTGGCCATCCGGCTGTCCGGACTGCTGGACCGGCACGCGCTGCAGGTGGCGGTCGCCGACGTGCTGGCCCGTCACGAGTCCCTGCGGACGGTGTACCCGGACGCCGACGGGGTGGCGTACCAGCAGGTGCTGCCGACCTCGCGGGTGATTCCCGATCTGTCGCCGATCCCGGTGTCCGAGGCCGAGCTGCTCGGCGAGGTCCTGACGATGGCCTCGGCCGGCTTCGACGTGTCGACACAGGTGCCGTTCCGGGCGCGGTTGTTCGAGGTGTCCGCGACCGAGCATGTTCTCGTCCTCGTCGTGCACCACATCGCGGCCGACGGCTTCTCCATGGGGCCGCTCACGCGTGACGTGGTGGTGGCGTACTCGGCGCGCGCCACCGGTGGGGAGCCGGAGTGGGAGCCCCTGCCGGTGCAGTACGCCGACTACGCGTTGTGGCAGCGGGAGGTTCTCGGATCGGAGGACGATCCGGACTCGGTGATCGCGAGCCAGGAAGCGTACTGGACCGGCGCGCTCGCCGGGCTGCCCGAGCAGCTCGACCTGCCGTCGGACCGGCCCCGGCCGGCGTTCGCATCCAATGCGGGTGCGGTGCACGAGTTCTCGCTCGGACCGGAACTCCATGCCGCGATCGGACGGGTGGCGCGGGAGCGTAACGTCACCCTGTTCATGGTGGTGCACGCGGCGCTGTCGGTGCTGCTGGCGCGGTTGTCGGGCACCGACGACATCGCCATCGGCACCCCGGTGGCCGGCCGCGGCGAGCAGGAACTCGACGACCTGGTCGGCATGTTCGTCAACACCCTGGTGCTGCGCACCCGGGTCGAGGGTGGAGAGTCCTTCGCGGACCTGCTCGCGCGGGTACGCGGGACCGACCTCGAGGCGTTCGCGCACGCGGACGTGCCGTTCGAGCGGCTGGTGGAGGTGCTCAATCCCGCCCGGTCGACGGCGCGGCACCCGCTGTTCCAGGTGATGCTGTCCTTCCAGAACCAGGCGATGGGGTCCCTCGAGCTGCCGGGCCTGAGCGTCTCGGGCCTCGACTTCGACGCCGCGACCGCCCGGTTCGACCTGCAGTTCTCCCTCGCCGAAACGGCTGCCGAGACAGCCGATTCCGCCGGATACGCGGTCGGGATCACCTATGCGACGGATCTTTTCGATGC
>NZ_PCZU01000286.1:27813-28402 GCF_002887785.1 Rhodococcus sp. ENV425 | reverse complement strand
CACCACCACCAGCAGCACCCACAGCACCGGGTTGCGGCGCCAGTCCCGCAACCCCATGTCCAGCCCCACCGCGAACCGATCCGCCCGCCCGGCCCGGCCGCTGAGCCCACCGCTGCGGCGCACCCCGCCGACCGTGGTGGTGACCACCACCGCCCCGACGAGGAGAGCCCCGGCCATCCACACCAGTGCCCATCCCAGGTCCCCGACCTTTCCGCCGTGGCGGGAGGGCACATCCACCATCCACAGCGTCACGAAATGGGTGGGAAACCCGCGGGTGGCCACCCGCTCCGCCGAACCGATCGCCGGCCCGAAGAACACGTCGACGATCCAAACGAACAGGATCAGCACGGTGCCGTTGACCGGATTGGGCACCAGTGCGCCGACCACCGCCCCGATCGCCAGGTAGATCATCGCGAACATCACCGTGCCCACCGTCACCCGCACCGGAGCATCGATTCCGACCCGCACCGCCAGCGCCAGCAACGCCACCGCCGAGACCAGCACCGCCAACACCAGGCCGGTGCCGAGCCGGGCCAGCACCAGCCGCCCTGTCGCCAGGCCCGCCGACACCAGCCGCCGGTCCGCCGCC
>NZ_PCZU01000286.1:6087-27803 GCF_002887785.1 Rhodococcus sp. ENV425 | reverse complement strand
CGGCCGTCGCCGTTTCCACCGCCGGTCCGCCCGCGCCACCGAGCAGCCTGGCCGCATCGGCCATCGCTCCAGCCGCGACGATCACGAACACCACAGGCACAATCACCAGCACCAGCAGGTTCACCGGGTTGCGGACATAGTCGGCCAGGAACCGGCCGATCAGCGCCCGGACGTCGCCGACCGCCGACCGCACGGTGGGGGCGAGGCTCATCGCGGCACCGTCCGGCCCTCCCGCAGATCGACGATGCGATCGAACCGTTGCTCGTCCGCCACGAAATGACTGATGATCAACACCGAGCGGCCCGCCTGCCGACGCTGCGCCACGATCTCCCAGAACCGCAGATAGGTGTCCCAGTCGAACCCGGCATACGGCTCGTCCAGCAACAACACCTCCGGATCGGCCAGCAGCGCCAGCCCCAGGTTCAATTTCGCCAGCGTCCCGCCCGACAACCGGTCGGCACGGGTGCCGGCGTAGCGGTCGAACCCCAACGTGGCGTACAGGTGGCCGCGCGAGCGGTGCGCAACTTCCGGGCTCATCCGGTACGCCCGACCGAACAACTCGAAGTGCTCGTCGCACGTGAGCCGTTCGTAGACCACCGGCTGTTGCGGGCAGTAGCCCAGCCGCCGCGGACGGCGCACACAGCCGGCATCGGCCCGCAGGTCCCCGACGAGAATCTTCATCAGCGTCGACTTGCCCGAGCCGTTCTCCCCCGCCAGCCCGACAACCTCCCCGGGGCGCAGCACCAGGTCCGCCCCGCGCAACACCGGGGTGCGGTGCCGTCGCGGCCACCAGCCGCGACCGAAGCTCTTCTCGATCCCATCAGCCGCCAGCAACGACGACTGCGCCGAATCGGCCGTGGACTCCGGGGAACCGGACTCGGATGCAGCCATCTCTCACCTCGGACACTCGAAGGCGTGCACGCGCCACCGGCGCCTTCTTCCACCGCGGTTGTGGCGGGCGCACTCACCGTAGGTGCCCACCGCTGTAGCCCAGCACGAGATCCGGTGAAGATCTGCTGAAGAACCCATCCGATGTCGGCGCTGCCCACCGCTACCGGCTGGCGCCGAGCCGGGAATCCGCCCCGGTCCGCTCCGGAGGTGGGCTGCGACAAAGCCCTGCTAGGGCAACAGGCCCTGCCGACGGGCCTCGACGACCGCCTCGTGCCGGCTGCCGACCTCGAGCTTGCCCATCAGATTGCGCATGTAGCTCTTGACGGTCTCCACGCTCAGCGACAGCCGCTCGGCGATCTCGGCGTTGCGGCACCCGAGCGCCACGTACGCCAGCACATCCCGTTCCCGCGCCGAGAGCCGCACCGTCGGTGTGGCCGCCCCGCCGGTCAGCGTCCGCAGCTTCTCCTCGACCTCCCGCAGGCGCGCTTCGATCCCCGGGTCGGACGTCTGTGCCGCGATCTCCCGCAGGGCCAGGTAGCTCTCGGTGATGCCCTCCGACACCGACGCGGACACGGCGGACGGGGCGGCGGCGCGGGCGTTGTCGATGAGGGCGACCCGCCGGTCCACCTCGTCCCGGATCTCGATCTCGCGGGCGAGCCTGCGGGCCGACCGCATCACCTGCTCGACGACCACGTCGCCGATCGGCAGGCTGGTCCGCAGGCCGCCGTACAGGGCGGCGCGGGTGCGGCGGCGCACCACCACCGGAACGGCGAGCAGCGACTCGATGCCCTCCCCCGCGACCTCCCGGTCGTACTCGTGGGAGATCTGGGGGGAGTTGAAGTAGTCCGACACCGCACCGGGCCGTTGCTCGGCGACCACCTTGCCGCCGAGTCCGCACTCGGAGCTGATCACCAGGTCGCGGAGGATGCCGCTGCGGGTGCCGACGAAACCGGACAGCAGCATGTCCCCCCCGTGCACGGTGCCACCGAACAGCACGGGCATCCCGGTCGAGATCTGCAGCTGCCGCAGCTCGGCGCGCAGGGCGTCCTCGTCGCTCGGCCGCAGGTGCGCGTGCGGGCCCTGGCGCGTCGCCGCAACATTCGGCGTCCCGACCCGTGTCGATGCCGGGTTCGTCGACGCCGTGCTCGTCGACGCTGGGTTCGTCGACACAGACCTCACCGGAACCACCTCCGAGACCGCGAATACCCACTTCGGAGGGTAGCGGGGAATCTGTCGTGACTCATAACCTCCACCCGTTCCGGTGTTGCAGCGATCACAATGGCGTACACCGACCGAGTGCCGAAGTCCCGGAGGTATCCGTGCCCACCCCCACGTCCGTCCCCACCGCCCGAACGGCGAACCACACCCCGCTCAGCCCCCTGCGGTTCCTCGAGCGTTCGTCGTCCGTGTTCCCCGACCGCACCGCGATCGTCCACGGCGACCGCCGCTACACGTACGCGCAGTTCGCCGACGAGGCGCAGCGCCTGGCCCGCGTCCTGCGCAGCCGGATCCAGCCGGGTGACCGGGTGGCCTTCCTGGCGCCGAACGTGCCGGAACTGCTCATCGCGCACTTCGCGGTGCCGCTCGCCGGAGGCGTGCTGATCGCGCTGAACTCCCGGCTCGCCGGGCCCGAACTCGAGTACATCCTCGGGCACGCCGAGGCGTCGCTGCTGTTCGTCGACTCGGAGTTCGTGGGGTCGGTCGCCGGTGTCACGGCCGGCGTGCCGTCGCTGACGGCGGTCGTGGAGGTGCCGGATTCGACGGTCCCGTACCCCGACGTGCCGGCCGGGATCGTCACCACCCGGTACGACGAGTTCCTCGCCGCCGCCGACGACCTCGACGACACCCCGCTGCACTGGGGCGTCGACGACGAGGAGCAGGTCATCACCCTGAACTACACGTCGGGCACCACCGGCAAGCCGAAGGGCGTGATGTACACGCACCGCGGCGCCTACCTCAATTCCTTCGGCGAGACGTTCCACAACGGGTTCGACGGGAAGACGCAGTACCTGTGGACCCTGCCGATGTTCCACTGCAACGGCTGGTGCACGCCGTGGGCCGTGACGGCGGCCGCCGGCACGCACATCTGCCTGCGGGCCGTGCGGGCGGACGCGATCTGGGACGCCATCGACAACCTGGGCGTGACCAACCTCTGCGGCGCCCCCGCGGTGTGCTCGACCATCGCCGAGGCCCCGCAGGCCCACCGGCTGGACCGGCCGCTGCGGATCACCACGGCGGGCGCGCCCCCGTCGCCGACGGTGATCGCGCAGCTCGAGGCGATCGGCGTGACCGTCGTGCACGTGTACGGCCTCACCGAGGTCTACGGGCCGTACACGATCTGCGAATACCAGGACTCGTGGGACGACAAGCCCGCCGAGGAACGCGCGGCGCTCCTGTCGCGGCAGGGCGTGGGCATGCTGCAGGCGGAGAACGCACGGGTCGTCGACGCGAACATGAACGACGTGCCCGCGGACGGGCAGACGATGGGCGAGATCGTGCTGCGCGGCAACAACGTCATGGCGGGGTACTTCAAGGATCCGGAGGCCACGGCGGAGGCGTTCAAGGGCGGCTGGTTCCACACCGGCGACCTGGGCGTGATGTACCCGGACGGATACATCCAGCTCAAGGACCGCGCCAAGGACATCATCATCTCCGGCGGCGAGAACATCTCCACCGTGGAGGTCGAGCAGGCCATCGTCAGCCACCCGGCCGTGCTGGACGTCGCGGTGGTGGGCGTGCCCGACGAGAAGTGGGGCGAGCGTCCCAAGGCGTTCGTGATCCTGAAGAAGGGCGAGACCGTGACGGCCGAGGAGCTGATCTCCTACACGCGCACGTTGCTCGCCGGGTACAAGGTGCCGCGGGAGATCGTGTTCCCGCTGGATCTGCCGCGGACGCCGACCGGCAAGATCCTCAAGTTCGAGCTGCGGGCCGCGCACTCGGCGCAGGCCTGACGCCGGCCGCGCCGCCGGGTCCGGCGGCGCGGCCGTTTCGACTTCGATACCGCGGATTGGATACTGAGAACCATGGCACTCGGTCCCGACTCCGCCCGCCGCATCGACGCGACCGGCCCCGATCCCGCCCAGTTCCGGGTGCACGTGGTGACGCAGGCGATCCGCCTGTTCTCCGAGTACGGCTACGAGTCGACCACCGTCGAGCAGATCGCGTCGGCCGCGGGAGTGTCGCGACGGACCTTCTTCCGGCAGTTCCGCTCGAAGGAGGACGTGATCTTCGCCGATCACGAATCGCTGCTCGAGCAGGTCGGACACTATCTGTCGGGGAACTTCGACGATCCGTGGGCGGCCGCCGCCGAGGCCGCCGAGCTGGTGTTCGGGCACTTCCGGGACAAGCGGGAGCTTGCGGTGTGGCGGTATCGCGTGGTGCAGCGGGTGCCTGCGCTGCGCGAGCGGGAGCTGGTCACGACGTACCGCTACGAGCGGCTGTTCACCGACTACCTGCGCTCGGCGGTGCCGTCGGAGTCGGGGGTGCGGATCGTCAGCTTCGCGGCCGCGATGACCGCGACGCACAACTTCCTGCTGCGCGCGATGATCCGCGGCGACGAGTCCGCGACGGCTGAGGAACTGCGCCGCGCGCTGCTCGAGGTGCGGCGCTCGTTCGGTGTCGCACCGGGGCAGAGCGCCGCGCCGGCCGTCGGTCCGGCGCGGGACGCCGAGCGCGCGATCACGGTGGTGACCTATCCCCCGGGCACGTCGCCCGCGGAGGTCGCCCGCCAGGTGCAGGCGCAGCTCGAGGCGGCGTCGGACTGACGTCAGGGGGAGGCCGACGATCCACCACCCCCATTGACGTGGCACTGAGTGCCGTGGTTCACTGGAACCGATTTCGTGACGTCGCGAGCCCTCCACTCAGTAGGATGGATGCGACACCCAAACAAGAACTGGCACTGCGTGCCGATAGGAGTCCGCCGTCATGGCCTTCAACCCGGAGTTCGGTCTGTTCAAGCTGGGCGAGGAGCACGATGAGCTCCGCGCCGCCATCCGCGCGCTGGCCGAAAAGGAGATCGCGCCCTACGCCAAGGACGTCGACGAGAACTCCCGCTTCCCGCAGGAGGCCCTCGACGCCCTCAACAAGTCCGGCCTGAACGCGATCCACGTCCCCACGGAGTACGGCGGCGACGGCGCCGACTCGGTCGCCACCTGCATCGTCATCGAGGAGGTCGCCCGCGTCTGCGGTTCGTCCTCGCTGATCCCGGCCGTGAACAAGCTCGGCACCATGGGCCTGATCCTGTCCGGCTCCGAGGAGCTCAAGCAGAAGGTCCTGCCCGACCTGGTCAAGGGCGACATGGCGTCCTACGCGCTGTCCGAGCGGGAGGCCGGCTCCGACGCCGCGGGCATGCGTACCCGCGCCAAGGCCGACGGCGACGACTGGATCCTCAACGGCTCCAAGTGCTGGATCACCAACGGCGGCAAGTCCAGCTGGTACACCGTCATGGCCGTCACCGACCCCGACAAGGGTGCCAACGGCATCTCCGCGTTCATGGTCCACAAGGACGACGAGGGCTTCGTCGTCGGCCCCAAGGAGAAGAAGCTCGGCATCAAGGGCTCCCCGACCGCCGAGCTGTACTTCGAGAACTGCCGCATCCCCGGCGACCGCATCATCGGCGAGCCCGGCACCGGCTTCAAGACCGCCCTCGCGACCCTCGACCACACCCGCCCCACCATCGGCGCGCAGGCGGTCGGCCTCGCGCAGGGTGCGCTCGACGCGGCGATCGCCTACACCAAGGACCGCAAGCAGTTCGGCAAGCCGATCTCCGACTTCCAGGGTGTGCAGTTCATGCTGGCCGACATGGCCATGAAGGTCGAGGCGGCACGCCTGATGGTGTACACCTCCGCGGCGCGCGCCGAGCGCGGGGAGCCGAACCTGGGCTTCATCTCCTCCGCCGCCAAGTGCTTCGCCTCCGACGTCGCGATGGAGGTCACCACGGACGCCGTGCAGCTGTTCGGCGGTGCCGGCTACACCACCGACTTCCCGGTCGAGCGGATGATGCGCGACGCCAAGATCACCCAGATCTACGAGGGCACCAACCAGATCCAGCGGGTCGTCATGTCCCGCGCGCTGCTCCGCTGACGCGGCGGCAGTAAGTTCACCCTGGTCCAACCTTCGTATCGAGGAGAATCTCCCGTGGCAGTGGAATTGATCGGTGTAGTCGGTGGCGGCACGATGGGGGCCGGCATCGCCGAGGTGTGCGCCAAGGCCGGCAGCGACGTGATCGTGCTCGAGACCAGCGAGGAGTTCGCCGACGCGGCCCGCAAGCGCGTCTCCGGCTCGATCGGCAAGGGCGTCGCCCGCGGCAAGATCACGCAGGAGGAGGCCGACGCCGCGATCGCGCGGGTTCGGGTCACCACCGATGTCGCCGATCTCGCCAACCGTGATCTCGTCATCGAGGCGGCACCCGAGATCGAGTCGCTCAAGGTCGACATCTTCACCAAGCTCGACGCGGTCGTGAAGCCCTCCGGCATCCTGGCGACCAACACGTCGTCGCTCCCGGTGATCAAGATGGCCCAGGCGACGTCGCGCCCGGGACAGGTGGTGGGTGTGCACTTCTTCAACCCGGTGCCGGTGATGCCGCTGGTGGAGATCATCTCGGCGCTGACCACCGAGGAGGAGACGGCGAACGCCGTCTTCGACTACGTCAAGAACACCCTCGGCAAGATGACGGTCCGCGCGGGCGACCGCGCCGGCTTCATCGTCAACGCGCTGCTGATCCCGTACCTGACGTCCGCCGTGCGGATGCTCGAGTCGGGCTACGCGACGAAGGAAGACATCGACGCCGCGATGAAGGGCGGCTGCGGCTACCCGATGGGCCCGCTCACCCTCATCGACACCGTCGGTCTCGACGTCACCCTCAACGCCGCCCAGTCGCTGTACGACGAGTTCGCCGAGCCGCACTACGCGCCCCCGGCGCTGCTGCGCCGCATGGTCGACGCCGGCCGCCTCGGCCGCAAGACCGGCCAGGGCTTCTACAGCTACAACTGAGCCCCGCAGCACGAACCCCGTCGCGACGCGCTCGCGGCGGGGTTCGTCGTATCCGTGATCCCCCGCGCGCATCGGTGCCGTCCGCGCGCGGCCACGCCGGGCGAGCGGACCTACGCCGGGGGTGCGTCCCGGTCCGCCTCGGACCGCTCCTCCACGTGCCGCTGCAACGCGCCGATCCGCGAGTCGAGATCCCGGGCGCTCTCCGCGGCGGCGCGCAGTTCGTCGAGCATCTCCCGCGGGACGTGACCGTCGAACTCGGTGCGCAGCCGCGTCGCCACGCTCTCCCACGACTCCATGACCCCGGTGCGGATCTGCACCTCCACGTACACCGTCCGCACCCGGCCGGTCGACGCCACCGGCACCTCCACGACGAGGCACAGCCCGCGGTACCCGTCCGGGCCGGCGCGCTTGATGTAGTCCCTCGCCTCGATCACCCGCACGTCCCGCCGGGCGACGAGCAGGTCCCGTACGCGGTACACGTCGGCGGTGACGGCGCACGTGAGCCGGATCCCGGCGACGTCCCGCCCGAGGTCCTCGACCCGCAGCGGTGGATCGGCCTCGTCCAGGACCGAGTCGGGCGTGGTCAGCCACGTTTCGGCATGCTCGACGGGATCGTAACCGTGGGTGTCGGCGAACTCGCTGCGGACGATGTCGATCTTCGTCCGCAACTCTTCGACACCGAACCCGCAGGTCTTCAGGAACCGAGCCAGATCCCGCCGGAGGATGTCAGTCCGCCCGGGTCCGCTCCCCGTCATCGCCAGCCTCCTCGATCCGCGTCTGCGAATTCGCCGGCCCCGCGCGACGACCGTCGCGCAGCACCTCCCGCAGCGTCCGCGGCGACACGCCCGCCTCGCGGCGGGCCTTGCCGCGGGTGACGAGCACCCCGATGATCGCCACGACCCACACGGGATACTGCGCCAGCCAGGCGACCCGGAACGCCTCGAAGGTGTAGCCGCCGAGACGCTGCAGGATCAACCCCATCGCCTGGATCACCAGCAGGGACGCCAGGAATCCGCCGATGTTGACCATGCCCTGGGCGGTGCCGAGCGCGGTGCTCGGGTTGAATGTCCGCGCATAGTCGAATCCGATCATAGACCCGGGTCCGCCCACCGAGATGGTCACGATCAGGAGGACGAGCAGCCACATCGGGGCCGGCGCCGGCAACAGCAGCACGACCGTCCACATCGCGGCGTTGCTCACCATGATCGACAGCACCAGCCACGATCGGTGCAGCGGGAACCGGCCGCTGAGGATCCCGAGCACCGGGCCGGCCGCGATCGCCGAGACCACGGAGAGGGTGAGCAGCGAACCGGCGGCCGCCGCGGACAGGCCCTGCGCCGACTGGAGGTACGGCACGCCCCACAGCAACGCGAACGTGGTGATGGAGAATTGGGTGCCCATGTGGGTGAAGAAGCCGAGCCGTGTGCCCGGTCTGCGCCACACCACCCTGATCTGCCCGAGCACCTGCCGCATCCCGGCAGCCTCGGTCCGCACGACCACCCCCGGCGGCGCGTCGCGCACCACTGCGACCGCGAGCACGCAGGCGAGCACGCCGAGCGCCGCGGCGCTCGCGAACGCCGCGCTCCACCCCGCTCCGCCCAGGATCAGCACGAAGGGCAGCGCCGAGAGCACCTGACCCAGCTGCCCCAGGATGCCGGTCAGCTGCGACACCAGCGGCACCCGCCGCGTGTCGAACCACACCGGCACCAGCCGCAGCACCGAGATGAAGGTCAGCGCGTCGCCCGCCCCGACGAAGACGCGGGCCGCATAGGCGGCGGGCAGGGACTCGGTGAACGCCAGCACCAGCTGCGCCACCGCCATGATCGCCGCACCCGAGGCGATCATCACCCGGGAACCGAACCGGTCGAGCAGCACCCCGGCCGGGATCTGCATGCTCGCGTACACCACGATCTGCAGGACCACGAAGCCCGACAGCACGGCCGGGGTGATGTCGAAGCGTTCGGTCGCGGCGAGTCCGGATACGCCGAACGACGTGCGATGCATGACGGCCACGACATAGGCGAGGACACCCACGCCCCACACCCACCAACCCCGTTTCATGATGAAACGCCCCTACGCGGCGACGCGACTACCCGCCGGTAGTCACTCCCGGCCCCACGACACCCAGGTCGGGTCCGCGGCCCGCCCACCCACGACCGCGTCGGCGAGGGTGTCGAGCCTGGCGACGTGCTCGTCGGTGAGACGCACGTCGAGCGCGCCGGCGTTCTCGGTGACCCGCGCGGCGGAGCGGCTGCCCGGGATCGCCACCGACGGCAGCCCGAACTGCCGCGCCTTGGCGTCGAGCCACGCCAGCGCCACCTGCGCGATCGTCGCGCCCACCTCGTCGGCCACCGCGCGCACCGCGGCACGCACCTGCAGGTTCGCGGGCAGCGCGTCGGCGGCGAATCGGGGGAAGCGCCGGCGCAGGTCCTTCTCCCCGATCCGGGCGGCATCGAACGCGTCGGTGAGCAGACCTCGGCTGACCGGCGAGTACGGCACGAAGCCGATGCCCAGCTCGGCGGCGGTCGGCACGACGTTCTTCTCGACGTCCCGGGAGACGATGCTCCACTCGGACTGGATCGCGGCGATCGGGTGCACGGCGTGCGCGCGGCGCAGCTCGTCGCCGGTGGCCTCGGACAACCCGATGTGCCGGATCTTGCCGGCCTGCACCAGCTCGGCCAACGCGCCGACCGTGTCCTCGATGGGCACGTCCGGGTCCACACGGTGCAGGTAGTACAGGTCGACGCGGTCCACCCCGAGCCGGCCGAGGGACTCGTCGAGGGCCTTCTTCGCGTACTCGGGACGGCCGTCGATGCCGCGATTACCGCTGCCCAGCGCACCGACGAGCCCGAACTTCGTGGCCACCTGCACCTCGTCGCCGCGGTCCTGCAGCAGCTTCCCGACGACCCGTTCGCTGGTGCCGTCGCCGTAGACGTTCGCGGTATCGACAAACGTGACCCCCAGGTCGACGGCGTGATGCAGCGTCGCCAAGGCCTCGTCGAGATCGACGGGTCCGTAGGCGGGCGAGACCGACATCGCGCCGTATCCCTGTGCGCTGACGGTCAGGCCGGGGGCGAGGTCGACGGTGGGGACGGGCATGACTACTCCAGTACTGTCCGGACGATCGGGGGACCGCACCAGGTGCGGCGACACCGATCCTTCCGAACATCGCGGGCCGCCGCACGCCGGGAAACCCGGTGCCGCCGCCACCGCCCGCCTAGGCTGAATCCATGTCGTACGACTGGCTCGAACTGCAGCACATCGCCCGGCAAGGTTTCGAGAGCCGGCTCTCGGCGGTCACCGACTGGTCCGCCCCCACCCCCGACACCGAATGGGACGTCGCCACCCTGGTCCGGCACGTCGTGGACGAGCAGCGGTGGGTGCCGCCGCTGCTCGCCGGCAGGACGATCGCCGAGGCGGAGGCCGAACTCGACCCGCTCGGCGACGACCTGTCCGCCGAATGGGACCGGCACGCCGTCGACGCCTCCGTCGCGTGGGCGTCCACCGACCCGGACAAGCAGGTGCACCTGTCCTACGGGATGGTGCCCGTCCGCGACTATCTGCGGCAGCAGGTCGCGGACATCGCGATCCACACGTGGGACCTGGCCCGGGCCGTGGGGGCCGACGAGCGCCTCGATCCCGACCTGGTGGCGGCCGTGTGGGAGGACATACAACCGCAGCGGGACATGCTGGCCGCGAGCGGGCTGTTCGCGCCGCCCGTGCCGGTGCCCGACGACGCGGCCGTGCAGGACCGGTTGCTGGCGCTGACCGGGCGTGATCCCCGGTCGGGAGGAACGCGATGAGCACGCCGACCGAGCCGGAGGCGAGCAGCGCGACCGAGCCGGACATCAAGCCCCGCAGCCGCGACGTCACCGACGGCCTCGAGAAGACCGCGGCGCGCGGCATGCTCCGCGCGGTCGGCATGGGCGACGACGACTGGGGCAAGCCGCAGATCGGGGTGGCCTCGTCGTGGAACGAGATCACCCCGTGCAACCTGTCGCTGGACCGGCTGGCGCAGGCGGTCAAGGACGGCGTGCACGCCGCCGGCGGGTATCCACTCGAGTTCGGCACGATCTCCGTCTCCGACGGCATCTCGATGGGCCACGAGGGGATGCACTTCTCGCTGGTGTCGCGGGAGGTGATCGCCGACAGCGTGGAGACGGTCATGCAGGCGGAGCGGCTCGACGGGTCGGTACTGCTCGCAGGATGCGACAAGTCCCTGCCCGGAATGCTGATGGCCGCCGCGCGTCTCGACCTGGCGGCCGTGTTCCTGTATGCGGGGTCGATCCTGCCGGGCGTCGCGAAGCTGTCCGACGGATCCGAACGCGACGTGACGATCATCGACGCCTTCGAGGCGGTCGGCGCCTGCGCCCGCGGGCTGATGAGCCGGGAGGACGTCGACGCGATCGAGCGGGCCATCTGCCCCGGCGAGGGCGCGTGCGGCGGCATGTACACGGCGAACACGATGGCCAGCGCGGCCGAGGCGCTCGGCATGTCGCTGCCGGGAAGCGCGGCGCCGCCGGCGACGGACCGCCGCCGCGACGGGTACGCCCGCCGCAGCGGGCAGGCCGTGGTGAACCTGCTGCGCCGCGGCATCACCGCCTCCGACATCCTCACGAAGGAGGCGTTCGAGAACGCGATCGCCGTGGTGATGGCGTTCGGTGGGTCGACCAACGCGGTGCTGCATCTGCTCGCGATCGCGCACGAGACGCAGGTCGAGCTGAGCCTGGACGACTTCTCCCGCATCGGTGCGCGCGTCCCGCACCTGGCCGACGTCAAGCCGTTCGGCCGGCACGTGATGCAGGACGTCGACCGCATCGGCGGCGTGCCGGTGATCATGAAGACCCTGCTCGACGCGGGCCTGCTGCACGGCGACTGCCTCACCGTCACCGGGCGGACCGTCGCCGAGAACCTGGCCGAGATCGCTCCGCCCGACCCGGACGGGAAGGTGTTGCGCGCACTGAGCGAACCCATCCATCCCACGGGGGGCATCACGATCCTGAAGGGCAGCCTCGCCCCGGGCGGCGCGGTGGTGAAGTCCGCCGGGTTCGACGAGTCGGTGTTCGAGGGCACCGCCCGGGTCTTCGAGCGCGAGCGTGCCGCGATGGACGCGCTCGAGGACGGCACGATCACCGCGGGAGACGTGGTGGTGATCCGGTACGAGGGCCCGAAGGGCGGGCCGGGAATGCGGGAGATGCTCGCCATCACCGGCGCGATCAAGGGTGCCGGCCTCGGTAAGGACGTGCTGCTGCTCACCGACGGGCGGTTCTCCGGCGGCACGACGGGCCTGTGCGTCGGGCACGTGGCTCCCGAGGCGGTGGACGGTGGCCCGATCGCCTTCGTCCGCGACGGCGACCCGATCCGCCTCGACGTCGCGAACGGCACCCTCGACGTGCTGGTCGACGAGGACGAACTCGCGTCCCGCCGGCAGGGGTGGGAGCCGCTGCCTCCCCGCTACACCCGCGGGGTGCTGGCCAAGTACACGAAGCTGGTCGGTTCGGCGTCGAGCGGCGCGGTCTGCGGCTGACCCGATTCGCGGATCCGTCGAGGCGGTGGAGAATCGGCCTGCGCGACGGCGCCCTACAGATCGAGGCCGAGGTCGACGTCCCGGCCGTCGAGGGCGCCCCGCAGGATCGCCTGGTCGGCCAGGTCCTCGGCCAGGAATTCCCGGAGCAGGTCCACCGCCTGCACGATCTTCCGGCTGCGCAGCGAATAGAAGACGTTGTTGCCGGAACGTCGCGCGTTCACGATGCCGCGCTCGCGGAGAACGGACAGATGCTGGCTGGCGTTGGACTGGCTGAAGCCCAGCGCCTCGCACAGGTCACCGACGCTGAGTTCGCCGTCCCGCAGCTCGTTGATGATGAGCAGTCGCTTGGGGTCGGCGATGGCCTTGCAGACTCGGGCGTGGAGTTCCTGCAACTGTGCCGCGATGTCCTGTTCCATCACCCCTCCGAACCGAGCGTCGGGTGCCGATTATAGGTGCGCCGGCCGGGCGGCAGCGGATCGCGGCGGGGCGCCGGCCCGGCGAGCGCGACGGTGCCGTCGGTGGCCGCACCGCTCAGTGGGCGGTCTTCAGCGAGGTGGCTGCCGCGCATTGGTTGCGGCCGACGTCGAGGACCTCGAGCTCGTCGTCGGCGGGGGCGAGTTGTCCGGCGTTCACGCGGCGGATCGTCTCGTAGGTGTGCGGGGCTGCGGGCAGCGAGTTCACGATCTGCTCGACGAAGCGTTCGAGGGCGTGCTCGTTCAGCAGTGTGGCGGTGAAAACCTCCTCCAACGTGGTGACGACCAGTCCTTCGGCGTTGATCTCCTCGCTGCTCGACCAGTGGGCCGGGGCGATCATCGTTCGCGGGTCGAGGGGGCGCAGCCTGTCGTGCACGCTGCGGAACAGATCCCGCGCCAGCTCCTCGGCCCGGCCGGTCAGGTCGGGCCGGCCGAGTCCCCGGACGAAGACGGTGTCGCCGACGAGCAGGACCGAATCGCTGACCAGCAGCGCCGTCGTGCCGGGGGTGTGGCCCGGCAGGTGCATGGTCATGGCCCGGACGACGGTGGACCCCAGGTCGAGTGCGTCACCCTCCTTCAGCGGCCGGTTGGGGAACGGGACGATGCCGCCGGCGTCCTCCGGCGGCAGGTGATACTCCGCATCGAGCCGGGCGGCCAGTGCCGGGCCACCACTGACATGGTCCGCGTGCACGTGGGTGTCCACGACGTGCACGATCGAAACATCTTGCATTCGAGCAAGTTCCAGGTATGCCTCGGTCGATCTGGCGGGGTCGACGACGATGCCGCGGCCGCCGGGCACGCCGACGAGGTACGACAGGCAGGCCTTCGCCGGGCGCTGGAACTGCCAGATGCGCACGTCGCCGGGGAGTCCGGTGATCTCGACGGGAACGAGGAGCCGGTTCCACGCGTCGGTACCGCCCTCGAGGGAGCGGGTGCGCAGGCCCAGCGTCTCGAACTCCTCGGCGACCAGTTCGGAGCCGTTGCCCTGTCCGCAGACGACGACGGCGCCCGCCCGCGTGACGGCGGCCTGTTCCTCGAGTTCTTCCATCACCCGATAGACCGGGACGTGGCGAGTGGGAACGGGCCGGGGTCCTTCGATCCGGCCGGCCCGGAAATCCTCGGTGCTACGGATGTCGAGGATCTCGGGAACGGTGCCCGCCTGGAGCTCGCGAAACAGTTCCAACGCTGTGACGGTATCGGCCACGTGTCCTCCCAGGGACGAAACGGGCGGGTGGTCCGCACACCGGGAGGGTGACTTTCCGAACCATCTTGCGGTATGCGCATACACGAATGTAGTGTTCTGGATCACATATCGCAACACTCCGCGCGAAGGCCGCACGAGGCCTCCCCGGCAACCACGAAAGGGGCCGGCGCATGTCGGACAACCCGCAGCGTGACGTCGACGACGCCCCGGAGAGCATGACGATCGTGGCGTGGAGCGGCGATCTGGACAGAATGTGGCCAACCCTGATCCTCGGCTCCACCGGCGCCGCCTACGGCATGTCCACGACGATCTTCTTCACCTTCTGGGGACTGTTCCCCCTGGTGCGCGACGACGTCCGGATCACCGGCACCGACGCGATGACCAAGGCGCTGGCCGGCATGAACCGGCCGGGCATGCGGCACATGAAGCTGTCGAAGCTCCACCTGGCCGGCGCCGGGCCCTGGATGATGAAAAGACTTGCGCGCCAGAAGAACGTGGCCCACCCGGCCGAGCTGGTCGAGATGTGCACCGAGCTGGGCGTGAACCTGTGGCCGTGCGAGATGACCATGGACCTGCTGGGCCTTCGCCGCGACCAGCTCCTCGAGGGAGTGGGCGAGCCCGTCGGTGCCGCCACCGCCCTGTCCGCGATGAGCAGGTCCCAGATCAGCCTCTTCATCTGACCCTTCGGAACCCAGGAGCGGACCGTGGACTACCAGATCGACGTCGTCGTCGACGCCAAGGGACAGAAATGCCCGATGCCCGTGCTGCTCGCCTCGCGTGCGATCAAGAAGCTCGAGTCCGGGCAGATCCTGCTCGTCGAGGCCACCGACGGCGGATCGAAACGCGACATCCCGTCGTGGGCGACCGACACGGGAAACGAACTGCTGGACAACAACAGCGAGGACGGCGTCCACCGCTACCTCATCCGGAAGAAGTGAGACGGTGCGCTACGGCTTCGCGATCGATCAGCGCACGTGCATCGGCTGCCACGCCTGCACGGTCGCCTGCAAGACCGAGCACGAGGTGCCGCTCGGCCAGTTCCGCACGTGGGTGAAGTACGTCGACGCGGGTGAGTTTCCGAACACCACAAGATCTTTCGGTGTGATGCGCTGCAACCACTGCACCGACGCACCGTGCGTGAAGATCTGCCCCACCGGCGCGCTGTTCAAGCGCGACGACGGAATCGTCGACTTCGACAACGAGCGCTGCATCGGCTGCAAGAGCTGCATGCAGGCGTGCCCCTACGACGCCATCTACATCGATCAGGACACCCACACCGCGGCGAAGTGCAACATGTGCGCGCACCGCGTCGACAACGACATGGAGCCTGCCTGCGTCGTGGTGTGCCCCACCCACTCGATCTGGGTCGGCGACCTCGACGACCCGACCAGCGGCATCGCCACCCTGGTCAGCACGCAGCAGACCGCCGTGCGCTCGCCGGAACAGAACACCGGGCCGAACGTCTTCTATCTCGGTGCCGACCGGGCGGTCCTCGATCCGCTGGTCGCCCCGGTCGCCGACACCTACATCTGGGCCGAGCCGGACGCGCACCGCCGCGAGACCGCGGCCGACCTGCCCGGGGATCGCACCACGAAGGCTCGCACCACGCTGAACACCGCGCATCCCCGGCCGTGGGGATGGCGCGTGACGACCTACCTGTGGACCAAGGCCGTCGCCGCCGGCGCCCTCGCCGTCGCGGGGCTGGCCCACATCCTGGGCATCGACCTGGGGTGGCTGGGCGACTACGCGGCGCCCGCAGTGGCCATGGCGGGCGCAGCCCTCACCGGAGTCCTGCTGATCTGGGACCTGAAGCGGCCGGAGCGTTTTCTCTACATCTTCCTGAGATCCAACTGGTCCTCGTGGCTCGTGTGGGGCGCCTACGCGCTGGCCGCCTTCGGCGGGGTGGCCGCCCTGTGGGTCCTCGCCGCCTTCCTCGGATCGGCTTGGGGCGCAACCGTGCTCGCCTGGGCCGCCCTGGCCTCCGGCGCGCTGGTCGCCGGCTACACCGGATTCCTCTTCGGGCAGGCCGAGGGCCGCGACCTGTGGCAGTCACCGTTGTTGTTCTGGCACCTGCTGGTTCAGGCCGCCATGGTCGGGACCGGGGCGCTGCTCGTCGTCGCGCCGTTCGCGGGTCTCTCCGACGGGGCGGTCGGCTTCCTCGTGCGCGTCTTCGTGCTCTCGACCGGACTGCACCTGCTGATGCTGGTCATCGAGTACTCCGGCCGGCACGCCAGCCGGCAGGCGACCCTGGCCGCGCACATCATCACCCGCGGCCGCTACGCCCGGCTGTTCTGGCTGGGGGCGATCGTCCCGGCAGTGGTGGCGGCCGCACTGGCCGCCCCGTCGTGGAACGGCTCCGCCGGTGCCGCCCTCCTCGTCGCGGCCGGCCTGCTGACGCAGATCTCACTGCTGGCCTACGAGACTGCGTTCGTCCGGGCGGGCCAGGACCCACCCCTGTCGTGAGCGGCCCGACCGGCACCCGACCACCCACCCGAAGGGAACCCCATGACTGCCGAGACGGAGCACACCCCGACCGGGTCGGCGCTGCCCGGTCAGCGCACGCACGAGCGGCTGCGGAACTTTCCTCCGGTCGAAAACTGGGACCACCACGTCGAATACGACGCCAAGGCCCACCCTCGTAAGGTGCCGCACGAATACATGCTGGTGCCCACCACCTGCTTCAACTGCGAATCGGCGTGCGGCCTGCTCGCATACGTGGACAAGTCCGACCTGTCCATCAAGCGGCTCGAGGGGAACCCGGCGCATCCGGGCTCACGCGGACGCAACTGCGCCAAAGGTCCCGCGACCATCAACCAGATCAAGGACCCCGAGCGCATCCTGTACCCGCTCAAGCGCGTCGGTGCCCGCGGCAGTGGGCAGTGGGAGCGCATCGGCTGGGACGAGGCCCTCGACGACATCGCCGCCCGGATCCGGGCCGCCATCGTCGAGGACCGCCGGGACGAGGTCGTCTACCACGTGGGCCGACCCGGCGAGGACGGCTTCGCCGAGCGGTTCCTGCTGGCGTGGGGGGTGGACGGACACAACAGCCACACCAACATCTGCTCCGCCGGCGCCCGGCTGGGCTACGCCCTGTGGGGTGGCTACGACCGGCCCTCACCGGACTACGCGAACGCCAAGGTCATCCTGCTGATCTCGAGCCACCTCGAGACCGGGCACTACTTCAACCCGCACGCGCAGCGGATCATGGAGGGCAAGGTCGAGGGCGGCGCCAAGGTCGTCGTGCTCGATCCGCGGCTGTCGAACACCGCGTCCCACGCCGACCTGTGGATCGCCCCGTGGCCCGGCAGCGAGGCGGCGATCCTGCTGTCCGTCGCGTCGTACCTGCTGCGCACCGGCCACATCGACCGGGCATTCCTGCGCCGCTGGGTGAACTGGCCCACCTACATGAAGCACCGCCACCCCGACCTGCCCGCCGACGACTTCGACGTGTTCGTCGGCGCACTGACCGAGGACTACGCCTGCTTCACCTTCGCCTTCGCCGCGCAGGAGGCGCAGGTACCCGAGAAGCAGATCGCCGAACTCGCCCGGATCGTCGCCACCGCCGGCTCGGCCCTGTCGGCGCACGTGTGGCGGGCGGCGACCGCCGGCAACCTCGGCGGGTGGCAGGTCTCGCGGGCCCTGTTCTTCCTCAACGTCCTCACCGGCAGCGTCGGCACCAAGGGCGGCACCAGCCCCAACGGCTGGGACAAGATCATCGCCCACGGCCCGAACCTGCCCCAGGGACACGAGTCCTGGAACGAGCTGCTCTGGCCCCCCGAGTTCCCCCTGTCGACCAACGAGATGTCGATCCTGCTGCCGCATCTGCTCCAGGACGGCCGCGGCACGCTGTCGATGTACTTCTCGCGCGTCTACAACCCGGTGTGGACCAACCCCGACGGCTTCAGCTGGCTGGAGGCCCTGACCGACGAATCGCTCGTGGGCTGCCACGTCGCACTCACCCCCACGTGGTCCGAGACGGCAACCTTCGCCGACTACGTCCTGCCCATGGGGCACAGCACCGAGCGGCACGACACCCAGTCCTACGAGCAGTACGCCGGCAAGTGGCTCGGATTCCGCCAGCCCGTCACCCGGGTGGCGCTCGAGCGCATGGGCCGGAGCGTGTCCGACTCCCGCGAGTCCAATCCCGGAGAGGTGTGGGAGGAGAACGAGTTCTGGTTCGAGCTGTCCTGGCGCATCGACCCCGACGGCAGCCTCGGCATCCGCAAGTTCTTCGAATCCCCCTACCGGCCCGGGCAGAAGGTCACCGTCGACGAGTACTACCGGTGGGTGTTCGAGAACAGCGTGCCCGGCCTGCCGAAGGCCGCGGCCGACCAAGGGCTCACCCCACTGGAGTACATGCGCAGATACGGCGTCTTCGAGGTCGCCAAGGACACCTACCGGCTCGACGAGCGGCCGCTGACGGCCGCCGAGACCGAGGGGGCGGACCCGGACGAGCACGGGGTGCTGCGCAAACCCGTCACCCTGGACTCGACCCCGCCGCTCGTCGGCGAGGCGGGTGCCGTCGGTGTCGTCCACGAGGACGGCAGCAGGACCGCCGGGTGGCTCACCCCGTCGCGCAAACTCGAGCTGTTCAGCGAGACCATGGTCGACTTCGGGTGGGAGGAGTACGCCACGCCCGGCTACATCGAGTCCCACGTCGGGCACCGCTCGATCGACCCGGCGAACAACGAGATCGTGCTCGTGCCGACCTTCCGCCTGCCGACCCTGGTCCATACTCGGTCCGCGAACGCGAAGTACCTCAACGAGATCAGCAACACGCATCCGCTGTGGACGAATCCCTCGGACGCCGCGCGCTTCGGCGTCGGCACGGGTGACCTGGTCCGGGTCAACACCGAGATCGGGTACTTCGTGGCCCGTGTGTGGGCGACCGAGTCGATCCGCCCCGGCGTCCTCGCGCTCTCGCACCACATGGGCCGCTGGCGCACGTCCGAGAACGCCGGATCCCGTTGGGCTATGGGCCTCGTCGATCTCGACAACGACGGAGACGGGGTGTGGCGGTTGCGCTACAAGCAGGGCGTACAGCCGTTCCGCAGCGACGACCCGGACAGCGAGCGGATCTACTGGGAAGACCCCGGCGTGCATCAGAACCTCGCCTTCGCCGTGCACCCCGACCCGCTGTCGGGCATGCACTGCTGGCACCAGAAGGTGCGCGTGGAGAAGGCCCACACCGACGACCGGTACGGCGACGTGGTGGTGGACACCCGGCGGTCCCGCGAGGTCTACCGCGCCTGGCTGGCATATACCCGGCCCGGCCCCAGCCGGTCCGGGCTGCGCCGCCCGGAGTTCCTGATGCGCCCGGTCAAACCCCGCCGGCGTGCCTTCCGCGCGCCCGGGACGGAGGAGCGAACATGAGCCTGCTGTCGCGGAGGACGTCCGGCCCGGCGGTCTCCGCGGCTGCGGTGCGTGCCGCGCTGGCCCGGGTCGAGGATCCCGAGCTGCATCTGCCGCTCGAGCAGGCCGGCATGCTCGGCGAGGTGAGGATCGATCGCTCCGGACTCGTCCGGGTGACCGTCCGGCTCACCACCTCCTCGTGTCCGATGCAGGCCTCCCTCTCCGCCGACGTCACCGCGGCCGCCGGGGCAGTCGCCGGCGTGACCGGCGTCGAGGTCGTCTTCACGGCGATGAGCGAAGCCGAGCGGAGGCGGCTCGCCGCCCGCTTGCGCGGCACGAGACCAGAGGACGCTCCCCCCTTCGGTCCCGATTCGGCGACCCGGGTGTACGCCGTGGCCTCCGGCAAGGGCGGCGTCGGCAAGTCGACGCTCACGGCCAACCTCGCGGTGGCGCTGGCCCAGCAGGGCAAGCGGGTCGGCGTTCTCGACGCCGACGTCTGGGGTTATTCCGTTCCGCATCTGTTCGGGGTGCACCGCGCACCGGTCGCCCTGCACGGAACGATGCTGCCGGTCGAGGCGTGCGGCGTCGCCCTCATGTCCGTCGGGTTCTTCGTCCGCGACGACGAGCCGGTCGTCTGGCGCGGCCCCATGCTGCACAAGGCGATCGAGCAGTTCCTGCGCGACGTGTACTGGGGTGAACTCGACGTCCTGCTCATCGACCTGCCACCGGGCACCGGAGATGTGACACTCTCGCTGCTCGAACTCGTGCCGGACGCGGCGCTCCTCGTCGTCACCACGCCCCAGCCGGCGGCCCAGACCGTCGCTCAACGGGTGGGCCGCATGGCGCGTGATCTGCGGATGCCGGTTGCCGGCGTCGTGGAGAACATGTCGGCGCTGGTGTGCTCGTCGTGCCACGCGAGCACACCGTTGTTCGGTACCGGAGGCGGCGAGCGCCTCGCCCGGGCCGTCGCGGCACCGCTCCTCGGGCAGGTGCCCCTCGACCTCGACCTTCGCGCGGCGGGCGACAGCGGCATCCCGGCCATGGTGGCGACGCCGCACGCCCATTCCGTCTCGCAGATCCGGCAGATCGCCGCGGCCCTGCCGGCCCCGAGACGAAGCCTCGTCGGCCGGCCGCTACCGCTGTCGGTCCCGTAGCCGGCCGACGAGCCCGCGCCTGTACGTCAGATGGGGCGGTAACCCGCGCCGACGCCGCCCCGGGCGTCGACGTCGCCGAGGATCGTGACGAAGTTGGTGCCCACCTCCGGGCCGATGCACGGTGTGAGCAGGTAGGCGTTGACCATCGCGACGAGCGTCGTGCCGACGACCAGCGGGGCGCCGGAGTCGCCCTCGACGACGCACACCTGCGTCCAGGTCTCCTGGGAATTGAACACGTCGCCCCACACGACACCACAGGTGTTGCCGGTGGTGCGGCCTTCCTTGCACGCCACGTTGGGGAACCCCACGGGGGTGCCGACGCCGGTGATGGTGACGTTGCCGACCCGGTTCACCGGCGCGACGCGGCCGCGGTCGAACTCGATCACCGAGTAGTCGAGCACCTCGTTGGTGCCGACGATGCGCCCGACGACCCCGGCCCCGGGGTCCGCCTCGGACTTCACGGTCGTCCCGGGACCGCCGCAGTGGCCGGCGGTGAAGCCGACGAGCCGGCCGGCACGGTCGTTGCCGATCGTGGCGAGCGTGCAGTCGAACAGATCCTCGGATCCGTTGCCGAGCGTGATGCCCGACCCGCCCCCGAGCGGAACCGGCGGCGCCGCCACCGCGACCCCCGTCCCACCTGTCAGCAGTGCGACCCCCGCGACGATCGCCATCGCAACGCGCTTGAACATGAGCCCTCCCGCCCGGCCGGTTCCGGCCGCATCAGCGGATCAGACTACCCGGTCGGGCCCGATCCCAGGCTCTCCAACGCCTTTCTGGCCTCCTCGAGTTCGCGGCTGAGCTGCGCGACGCGTTCCTCCGCGGCCTGGCGCGCCGCGTCGATCACGGACCGGACCGCCTCGAGGGCCGCCTCGTCGCCGAGCTCGAGCACGGCGCGCTCCACGGCGTCGGGGCTGACGGGATTGGCCTTGCTCAGGCGCCGGGTGCCCTGCGCGACACCGACCGTCCACTCCTGCTCGGGGTCGATGGTGATGGTGACGGTCACGCCGGGCTGCTTCTTGGGCCGGCGCGACGCCGCCTTCGGCTTCGGGGTCGCGCCGGTCTGCGGTTCGGGTGCGGTCGGCGGCACGGTGGTGGTCTCCTTCGTGGCGGGGGTGGATGCCGGG
>NZ_PCZU01000286.1:0-6016 GCF_002887785.1 Rhodococcus sp. ENV425 | reverse complement strand
GGGGCGCGGGGTCGATCGATCCGCGGCCTTGCGGACCGGCTTCGACGGCTCCTTCGTCAGACGCAGCTCCTCGGCCTCGAAGGGCAGCTCGTCGTCGACGCCCTTGGGACGGACGGTGACCGTGCGGCCCGCCACCGACACCGCCCGGGCCGACGCGCCCGGGGCGATGCCCAGGCTCGTAATGCCCTCGATGAGATAGACGGTGGCGCGGCGACCGTCCGCGACGGCGGTGGACAGCTCGGCGAGCTGCTCGTCGGTGAGATGATCCGGGCCGGTTGTGCCGGCTCGTCTGCGGGGCGGCATGCCACGTCCTTTCGGGCTGGGTGGTGCAGGAGGCGCGATCACTGTCGCACACAGGTGCGACACTCTCGCGGATTCGTTGCGCGCCCGAACCGAGGTGGGCCATGCTGGGTCGGCCGGTCACGTTCGGCGGCCGGGAAGGAGCGACGTGAGCGCGTCGGAGCAACCGGAGCTCGAGCCCGAGCTCCTGCAGGCCGTGCAGGCCGAACTCGAGCGGACCCTGCTCGGCGGCGAGCGTCGCTACACCCAGCGGGAGAGCGCCGACCTGGCCGGGGTGGACTTCGAACGCGCCCAACGGCTCTGGCAGGCGCTCGGATTCACCGTGGATCCGGACCCGGACGCGCGGACCTTCACGGACGGTGACGTCGCGGCGCTGCGGAACATCGACGCGATCGTGGCGAGCGGCGCCCTGCACCCCGACCTGGAACTGGCGGCCGCGCGGTCGCTGGGACAGTCCATGTCGCGGCTGGCCGAGTGGGAGGTGGCCCTGATGAACACCCACATCCTCGATCGGCTCGAGACCGAGTACACCGGGACCACCCCCTCCGAGCGGGAGATCCGGTCGTTCGTCGACGAACTGCTGCAACGGGTCCTGCCCCTGACCGAGACCTTGCAGCTGTACGTGTGGCGCCGGCACCTGGCGGCAACGACGGGACGCAACGTGGTGCGGGCCGGGGGCGAGTCGGCCGGCCGGGTCCTGGTCGTCGGCTTCGCCGACATGGTGGGGTACACGCGCCTGACCCGCCGGATCGACGCCGACGAGCTCAACGACCTGCTCGAGGACTTCGAGTCGACCGCGACGGGGATCGTGACCCAGGGCGGCGGCTGGGTGATCAAGACCGTGGGCGACGAGGTGATGTTCGCCGCCGAGGATCCGGCGGACGCCGCACGGATCGCGCTGGCGCTGCAGGAGTCGTCCGGCTCCCGTCCCGACGCCCCGGATCTCCGGGTGGGTATGGCGCAGGGGCCGGTGCTGGCCCGGTTCGGGGACGTGTTCGGGTCGGCGGTCAACATCGCGGCGCGGCTGACCGGTGCCGCGCGGCCGGGAACGGTGCTGGTCGATTCGACCCTCGCCGGCGTGCTCGACGGCGACGACCGTTTCCGGCTGCGTCCCCTGCGCGCGCTGCGGGTCAAGGACTTCCACCGGCTGCGGCCGTCGGTGCTGCGTCCGCCTCAGGACTGAGCGGTGCCCGTGCCCGACGGGTTCGCGGCGGGCACGTCGTCGACGATCCGCCCGCATGCGTCGCGGCCCGTGCTGGCGGGCGCGGTGCCGTGCGCGTGGTGGCCCGGGCCGGAAGTCACCGTTGTGCGACGGCGGCCGTCGAGGTAACCTCGGATTAACAGTTACCAGTCGTCACACTAAAAAGGTGGAGACATGACCGCATCGCTCACCCGCCCGTCGGAAGCCGAGAGCACGGGCTTCGTCCCCGGCGTCCCGCTCTCCGACCGCGAGGAGACGGCGCAGCGCCTGCTCGCCTCGTCGGCCCGCAAGTCCTACGACCCGACGGTCGAGGTCGACTGGGAGGCCCCCGTCCCCGCCGACAAGTACGGAATGACCCCCGAGTGGAGCACGCTGTACGGCACCGCGCTGTGGGACGAGATGACCGAGGAACAGCGCATCGAGCTGACCAAGCACGAGGCCGCGAGCGTCTCGAGCGTGGGTCTGTGGTTCGAGATCCTGCTCATGCAGATGCTGCTGCGCGACGTCTACAACCGCGACAAGCACTCCCGACACGTCCAGTTCGCCCTCACCGAGGTCGCCGACGAATGCCGTCACTCCGTCATGTTCGGCCGCGCCGGCGAGCGCCTCGGCATGCCGGACTACGGTCCCGCCCGCTACATCCACCGCCTCGGCCAGCTGTGGGGCGGATTCTTCCGGGGCGCCAACGCCTACGCGAGCGTCATGGCCGCCGAGGAGATCCTGGACATGATGCAGCGCGACTTCATGCGCGACGAACGCGTCCAGCCGGTCACGCGCACGGTCAGCAAGATCCACGTTCTCGAGGAGGCCCGGCACATCCGGTTCGCCCGCGAGGAGGTCGCGCGCCGCCTGGCCGGCGCGAGCCGCACCCGCCTACAGTTCGAGCGCATCAACACCGCCGTGACCGTGTACTTCGTGGTCAAGAGCATGATCCACCCCGACGTGTACAGCAACGCGGGCGTCGACCGCGACCGGGCAATCGCCGAGGCCCGGAACAACACCCACTACCACGACCGCGTGCGCAAGTCCGGCGCCAAGCTGATGACGTTCCTCGACAGCGTCGGCCTGATCGGCGGTCCGTCGAAGATCCTCTACAAGAAGGTCCATCTCCTCTGAGCCGCCGACTCGGAGGTCGCGCGAGCTCGTGGGGTCTCGCGCGACCCCGCCCGGCCGTCGGGCCGCCCGGATTCGTCGAACGTGCTCACTGCGGTCGACGCTCGAGGTAGGCCCGATCCCAGTGGCCGAGCTCGGCGGCTGCCTCATAGGTGCTGCGCAGGAACCGCAGCAGTTCCGCGTCGGGGTCGGCGGCGGTCCGCACCGCCTCGTACGGCAACAGGAACTCACCCAGCTCGGCGGAGTAGTAGGCGGCGTCCGGGCGCACCGGATGCGCGGCGAAGCCCTCCGGTGCGGGGTAGGCGTAGGAATAGAAGGCCCCTTCGTCCGCACCGCCGGGCCAGAATCCGCAGCTGCTGAGCTCGTGCGAGTACGCCTCGGTCATCACCCAGTCGGCACAGTTGGGGATTCCTCCGGGGTGCGGTGGCGCGGTGCGTCCGGAGAAGCGGGTACAGGCGAGATCCATCGCGCCCCAGAAGAAGTGCACCGGACTGACCTTGCCGAGGAAGTCCCCTCGGAACTCGTGGAGGATGCGGTCGGCGTGTAGCAGTTGCCGCCAGAAGAGGTGGGCCGCATCGGGGTCGTACGTGTTGTGCTCGCGGTCCTGCGCGAACGGGATCGCCGGATCCACCTCGTTGGGGGTGCCCTGGATTCGCGTGGCGATGCCCAACTCGTCCAGGGCGCCCAGAGTGCGGGAGTAGAAGTCCGCCACCGATTGTGCGGTGAGCGGGACGAAACGGCTGCCGCCGTCGCTCGAGCGGATGTGCAGGCGGTGCTCGCAGAAGTCGAACTCGACGTCGAAGGCGGCGTGCCGGTAGGGGATCGACGAGGTGCCCAGCCCGCGTGGAGTGACATACAGCGTCGCCTGCCACCAGTGGTTGACCATCGGCGCGTGGGCCAGCCGGATCTTGCCGACGATCTGCAGCCACATGTGCAGGGTGTCCCGGGTCGCGGCCCAGTCGGCCGTCCGCAGAGTCGGCCACGCCCCTCCGGGAACCGGTGTCGATTCGTTCACTACGCCTCCCACGGTCCGGGAATCGACCCTACTCGGCCGGACCGCCGGCCGGGGCGCTGTCGACGGGATTCTCCGCTCCGGCCGAGGCACCGGTCCTGTGCGCGTTCGTCGCCCGCGGAGCCGGGGAGGGCCGTACTGTGCGGGCGGCGACGCACGCCGATCGGCAAACCCGGATTCGTGCAAGTGCTGCAGCACCGTCACCGGCGGCGCAGAATTCAGGTACGAACCGCGAGTCCCGCCGGGAGCACCATGGCCACATCGTCCGACCTCCCCACGGTGGGGGTCGAGGAGGAGTTCCTCCTCGTCGACGCGGAAACCGGGGAACCCGCCGTCAACAACTCCGAGGTCGTCGCGCAGGCCCGCGACCTCGGCGTGGAACTGCAGTACGAGCTGGACCGGTGTCAGGTCGAAACGGCGTCGGACGTGTGCCACGACGCCCTCGAGCTGTACACCGACCTGTCCACCCGGCGGTCCCTGGTCGCCGAGGCCGCCCGCCGCTGCGGCTCCCGGCTGGTGGCGGTCGGTGTCCCGGTCGTCGGGTCGCGCGAGCTGCCGGTCACGGCGAAGCCGCGCTACCTGCGCATGGAACGCGTCTTCGGCATGCTGGCCCGGGAACAGGGCATCTGCGGCTGTCACGTGCACGTGGCCGTGCCGGATCGCGCCACCGCCGTGCAGGTGAGCAATCATCTCCGGCCGTGGCTGCCGTCCCTGCTGGCGCTGTCGGCCAACTCCCCGATCCACCGCGGCGTCGACACCGGGTACGCGAGCTGGCGCTCGATCCTGTGGTCGCGCTGGCCGAGCGCCGGTCCGCCACCGTACTTCTCGTCCCTCGAGGAGTACGACCGCACCGTCGCGGCGATGCTGGAGTGCGGCAGCATCCTCGACAAGGCGATGGTCTACTGGGACGTCCGCCCGTCGACCAATTTCCCCACCGTCGAGGTGCGGGTGTGCGATGTCCCCTCGACCGTCGCCGAGACGGTCCTCGTGGCCGTCCTCGTCCGCGCTCTGGTGCTCACCGCTCTGCGTGCCCTCGATGCCGGCCGCATCGCCGAGCCGTTCTCCTCCGAAGTGCTGCGGGCCGCGTACTGGCGCGCGGCGCACGACGGGCTGCCCGGTGACGGCATCGACCTTCCGTCGACCGCCCGTCGCCCGACCGCGCACCTGCTCCGGGCGATGATCGAGCACGTCCGGCCGGCCCTCGAGGACCTCGACAGCTACCAGCACGCCCGCGAGGGCCTGCACACCGTGCTGGCGTGCGGCAACGGGGCCGTCCGGCAGCGGCAGGTGCTCTCGGCCGGCGGCACCGCCCGGGACGTGATCGCCCGGCTGGCCGAACTGACGCCCGCCGGGTGCCCCCACTGAGCCGCGGAACACACGCACCTATCCCTAGCTTTCCGGTCGGGAATTGGTTACGGTCTGCGCCGTGCTCCTGCTGACCCGTCGCCGCCACATCGACTTCGCCCGCACGGCGACGTCCACGTGTCCGTGCCCGTAGGCCCGTCTCTCCCCCGAACCGACTGTCGAGGAAGCACATTCATGACCACTGCTCCGTCCACCCACCTGCGCGCCGTCGTCGACACGAATCGTGAGGCGATCGCCGACGACCCCACCCGGGCTCACGCCGTCTTCCGCGCCGAAGCGCACGGGCACGACGCCGTCGCCAGCACCGTCGCCCTCGGCAGGTTCAGCGTCGAGGTCGACGAACCGCCGGCCCTGGGCGGGGAGAACACCGCGCCGAACCCCGTCGAGTACTACCTCGCCTCGCTGCTGTCCTGCCAGGTGGTGACCTACCGCGTCTGGGCGGAGCGGCTCGGGATCCGCGTCGACGACATCTCGGCGCGCGCCGAGGGCGATCTGGACGTGCGCGGGTTCTTCGGCTTCGACGACGTCCGCCCCGGATTCGGGGAGGTGCGGGTCGCCGTCACGCTGTCGGGACCGGAGCCGCGCGAACGCTACCTCGAACTGCAGGAAGCGGTGGACGCCCACTGCCCCGTCCTCGATCTGACGCGCAACCCCACCCCGGTGCGGACCGTGGTCGAGATCGCGTGAATTCCGGGGAGCGCTGGTCGGCGCCCCGCACAACAGATAGTGTCGGGCGCGTGAGCCGGACACGAATGCAGGCAATGCCGGGGCCTTCCGCCCGCTGCCGGGCCGTGCGCATGTGTATCTGCGGGTGTCCGGCCGCCTGACCGGCCGCACCCGGACCTCGCCCGTATCGGGCATCCCGATTGTGCATCCGACGTGGCGTTCCCCGTGTCGAGTCCCGCGCGGGAACCGTCACGTCACCTCGAGACGATTGTCGAACGAAAGACGGAGCAGCAACCCATGAGCGAAACCCCCGCAACCGATCCCGCCGCCGGCTGGAGCTTCGAGACCAAGCAGATCCA
>NZ_PCZU01000285.1:8317-11376 GCF_002887785.1 Rhodococcus sp. ENV425 | reverse complement strand
GGTCGGCGGGGGAGGGACGCAGGGCGGCGCTGCCGGCGAACAGGGACCGGTCCAGGCGCGTCAGCGGGGCGGGAGCGAAGATCACGGGTACAACCGTAATCTCGTTGCGGCTCATGCTCGGTGGTTCCGCGCGGTACTGTCGAAGTGTGCAGCGACGAATCATGGGCATCGAGACGGAGTTCGGCGTCACGTGCACCTTCCACGGGCACCGGCGGCTGAGCCCCGACGAGGTCGCCCGGTATCTGTTCCGTCGGGTGGTGTCCTGGGGCCGCAGCTCGAACGTGTTCCTCCGCAACGGGGCGCGCCTGTACCTGGACGTGGGTTCGCACCCGGAGTACGCGACCGCCGAATGTGACGATCTTCTCCAGCTCGTCGAGCACGACCACGCCGGGGAGCGGGTGCTCGAGGAATTGCTGATCGACGCCGAACAGCGCCTCGCCGAGGAAGGCATCGGCGGCGACATCTACCTGTTCAAGAACAACACCGACTCGGCCGGCAACTCCTACGGCTGCCACGAGAACTACCTCGTGGTGCGGGCCGGGGAGTTCTCCCGCATCTCGGACGTGCTGCTGCCGTTCCTGGTGACGCGGCAGCTGATCTGCGGCGCCGGGAAGGTGCTGCAGACCCCCAAGGCCGCGACCTACTGCCTGTCGCAGCGCGCCGAGCACATCTGGGAGGGCGTGTCGTCGGCGACCACCCGGTCCCGGCCGATCATCAACACCCGCGACGAGCCGCACGCCGACGCCGAGAAGTACCGGCGGCTGCACGTGATCGTCGGCGACTCGAACATGTCCGAGCCCACCACGATGCTCAAGGTCGGCTCCGCGTCGCTGGTGCTCGAGATGATCGAGGCCGGCGTGGCGTTCCGCGACTTCGCCCTCGACAACCCGATCCGGGCCATCCGGGAGGTCAGCCACGACCTGACCGGGCGGCGGCCGGTGCGCCTGGCCGGGGGCCGGCAGGCCAGCGCCCTCGACATCCAGCGCGAGTACCACGGCCGGGCGGTGGAGTACCTGCGCACCCGCGAACCCGATCCGCACGTCGAGCAGGTGGTGGATCTGTGGGGCCGGGTGCTCGACGCGGTCGAGTCGCAGGACTTCGCGAAGGTGGACACCGAGATCGACTGGGTGATCAAACGCAAGTTGTTCCAGCGCTATCAGGACCGCTACGACCTGGAGCTGTCCGACCCGAAGATCGCCCAGCTGGATCTGGCGTACCACGACATCAAGCGCGGGCGCGGGGTGTTCGATCTGCTCCAGCGCAAGGGGCTGGCGGCGCGGCTGACCGACGACGAGTCCGTCGACGCGGCCGTGCACACCCCGCCGCAGACCACCCGGGCGAAGCTGCGCGGCGACTTCATCGCCGCCGCGCAGGACGCCGGCCGGGACTTCACCGTCGACTGGGTGCACCTCAAGCTCAACGACCAGGCGCAGCGCACGGTGCTGTGCAAGGACCCGTTCCGCTCCGTCGACGAGCGCGTCGAACGGCTCATCGCCTCGATGTAGCGTGCCGCGGGTCGTCCGCGTCCGGTAACCGGGTCGGCCGGCGGGCGGGGGATTAGGCTGCACCGCGTGGCGAATTCCAAAGTCGAGCGGCTGGTGAACCTGGTCATCTGCCTGCTGTCCACCCGCCAGTTCCTCACCGCCGAGAAGATCCGCGCCTCCGTCGCCGGATACGACGAATCGGGCAGCGACGAAGCGTTCAGCCGCATGTTCGAACGCGACAAGAACGAGCTGCGCGACCTGGGCATCCCGCTCGAGACCGGCATGCCGTCGCGGTTCTCCACCGTCGAGGGCTACCGCATCAACCGCGACGCCTACGAACTGCCCGAGATCGAGCTGACCAGCGCCGAGGCGGCCGCCGTCGCGGTGGCGGCGGCACTGTGGGAGTCGCCGGAGCTCACCTCCGCGGCGCAGGGCGCGCTGCTCAAGCTGCGCGCCGCGGGGGTGCAGGTCGATGCCGACCCGGCGGGCGCGATCACCGCGATGCCGCCCCGCAGCCGCGGCTCCGAGCCGGTGCTGGGGCAGGTGCTCGCCGCCGTCGACACGCGCCGCGCGGTGCGCTTCCGGCACCGCAGTTCCCCGACCGACCCGTGGACCGAGCGCACCGTCGAACCGTGGGGCGTGGTCACCGTGCACGGCCGCTGGTACCTGGTGGGGTTCGACCGGGACCGGGGGGCGCCGCGCACCTTCCGGCTCTCCCGCATCGACGACGACGTCACCGCGTTCGGCCCCGCCGGGGTCGTGCGGATCCCCGACGGGGTGGACCTGCGGGCACACGCCCTGACCGCCACCACCTCCGGCGACGTGACCGGGCACGCCCGCGTATGGGTCGCGGACGGGCGCGCGTTCGAACTGCGCCGGCTCGGCACCGAGCACGAGCGCCGCGCGGTCGGCGACCGTCCCGGCACCGTCCTCGACGTTCCGGTGCGGTCGTGGGAGTGGATCGGGCGGGTGATCGCCGGGCAGGGCGCCGACGCGCTGGTGCTCGACCCGCCGGAACTGCGCGCGGAGGTGCGCCGCATCCTCACCCGGGTGCTGGCCCCCTCCACGACGGCCACCGTCGGTGCCGTCTCGAACAGCGGCGGCGGTGCCGTCTCGAACAGCGGCGGCGGTGCCGACCGGGGGGAGAGCCGATGAGCACACGACTGTCCGGGCGGTTGACCCGGCTGCTGAACCTGGTGCCGTACTTCACGGCCCATCCGGGGATCAGCGCCGCCGAGGCCGCCCGCGATCTCGGGGTCACCCCGAAACAGATCATGGACGACCTGAACCAGCTGTGGGTGTGCGGGCTGCCCGGCTACGGTCCCGGCGACCTGATCGACCTCTCGTTCTCCGAGGACAGCATCGTCGTCACCTTCACCGCCGGGATCGACCGGCCGTTGCGGCTGACGTCCACCGAGGCCACGGCGCTGCTGGTGGCGTTGCGGTCGCTGGTGGAGATGCCCGGCGTGGTCGACCCCACCGCGGCGCTCGGGGCGATCGCGAAGATCGAGGCCGCCGCCGGCACCGCGGCCGCCGCCGACCGCACGCCCGCCCCCGCGCAGCCCGTCGCCGAGG
>NZ_PCZU01000285.1:3253-8254 GCF_002887785.1 Rhodococcus sp. ENV425 | reverse complement strand
CTGCACCTGACCTACTACTCGGCCTCCCGCGATGCGGTGTCCGAACGCGACGTCGATCCGATCCGGATCGTGCTGGTCGGCGAACACACCTACCTGCAGGCCTGGTGCCGGGCCGCCGAAGGGGTGCGGCTGTTCCGGTTCGACCGCATCGACGCCGCCACCGAACTCGACGAACCGGCGGACCCGCCCGAACGGGCGCTGCGCGAGGACGACCACCTCGACCTGTTCGCCGGCGACCCGACGCTGCCGGCGGCCCGGTTGCGGATCGACCCCGGCTACGGGTGGCTGCTCGACTACTACCCGCTGATCGACGTGCGGGTGCACGACGACGGGGTCATCGACGCGGTGATGCACTACGCGTCGCTGGACTGGATGGCGCGGTTGACCGTCGGCCTCGGCGCGGGGGTCAGTGTGCTGGGTCCGCCGGAGCTGGTCGCGGCGGTGCGGGACCGGGCGCAGGCCGCCCTGGCCGCGTACGACGCCCCCGCCGGGAACGGGCTGTGAACCTGCTCCGAACTCGTCGTGAACGCCCCTGTGCGGCGCGCCGGTGCAGGGTCGGTCCGGTAGCATCGACGCCAGCAGATCAGTGGAGGTTGATAATGGGTGCAATGAGCCCCTGGCACTGGGCCATCGTCGCGATCGTCGTGATCATCCTGTTCGGTTCGAAGAAGCTGCCCGACGCGGCCCGCGGTCTCGGCCGGTCGCTGCGCATCTTCAAGAGCGAGGTCAAGGAGATGCAGAACGACGACGCGCGCCCCGCGCAGCAGCAGGCTCCGAGCCCGTTGCCGCCGGCCCAGCCGGCCCCGGCCCCCGTGGAGCCGCAGCCGCAGACGCCGCAGCCCGAATCACGTTCGGCCTGACCGTATTTCCCTGACCGGGGCATCCGTGCGGATGTCCCGGTCCTCCGCTGATCCCGGCGGCCGTGACAGGAGCTGAGAACCGCACCGTGCGCATCCCGTTCGATCCGCGTCGAAGCCGGCGCAAGACCAATCCCGACGGCACCATGTCGCTGGTCGAGCACCTCTACGAACTGCGCACCCGCCTGCTCATCGCCCTCGCCGCCGTGGTGCTCACCACGATCGTCGGGTTCGTCTGGTACAGCGCCGGCCTGTTCGGGCTCCCGAGCCTCGGCGAGATCCTGCGCGGCCCCTACTGTGATCTGCCGGCGTCCGCGCGCGCCGACATCAGCGCCGACGACAGCTGCCGGCTGCTCGCCACGGGACCGTTCGAACAGTTCATGCTGCGGCTGAAGGTGGCGCTGACCGCGGGCATCGTGCTGGCCTGCCCGATCTGGCTGTACGAGCTGTGGGCGTTCATCACCCCCGGCCTGTATGCCAAGGAACGCCGTTACGCGATCGGCTTCGTCGTCTCCGGCGCGGTGCTGTTCGTCGCCGGCGCGGTCCTGGCCTACCTGGTGGTCTCGCACGCGTTGTCGTTCCTGCTCACCGTCGGTAACGACGTGCAGGTCACCGCGTTGTCGGGCTCGGAGTACTTCGGGTTCATCATCAACCTGCTCGTGATCTTCGGGGTGTCCTTCGAGATTCCCCTCGTCATCGTCGCGCTCAACGCCGTCGGGGTGCTGAGCTACGCCAAGCTCAAGTCGTGGCGGCGGGGGCTGATCATGGCGATGTTCGTCTTCGCCGCCATCGCCACGCCCGGCCAGGACCCGTTCTCGATGCTGGCGCTGGCCGCGGCCCTGACCCTGCTGCTCGAACTCGCCATCCAGCTCGCCCGCCTCAACGACAGGCGCCGCGCCCGCCGCGACCGGGAACAGGGCTGGGGCGACCTCGACGACGACGAGAGCTCCCCGATCACGGCACCCACCCCGGTGCCCGCGCCCACCTCGACGGTGCCGCCCGGCCCCACGGCCCGGCCCGCGCCGCCCGACTACTCCGACACCCTCTAGCCGCCGCCTGTGACCGACTCCACCGACACCGGATCCACCGCGACCGCGCTGCCGCCCCGGCTCGCCGAATTCGCCGCCGAGCTGTCCTTCCCGCTCGATCCGTTCCAGGTGCAGGCCTGCCGCGCCCTCGAGGGCGGGCACGGCGTGCTCGTGTGCGCCCCCACCGGCGCCGGCAAGACCGTCGTCGGTGAGTTCGCCGTGCACCTGGCGCTGCGCGCCGGCAGCAAGTGCTTCTACACCACCCCGATCAAGGCGTTGAGCAACCAGAAGTACGCCGATCTCGTCGCCCGCTACGGCAAGGCCTCGGTCGGCCTGCTCACCGGCGATCAGTCCGTCAACCCGGATGCCCCGGTGGTGGTGATGACCACCGAGGTGCTGCGCAACATGCTCTACGCCTCCTCGACCACCCTGATCGGGCTGACCCACGTGGTGATGGACGAGGTGCACTTCCTCGCCGACCGGTTCCGCGGCGCGGTGTGGGAGGAGGTCATCCTGCACCTGCCCGAGGACGTGCGCCTGGTCAGCCTGTCCGCCACCGTCTCCAACGCCGAGGAGTTCGGCGACTGGATGGAGACCGTGCGCGGCGACACCACCGTCGTCGTCGACGAGGTGCGGCCCATCCCGCTGCACCAGCACGTCATGGTCGGCCCCCGCATCTTCGACCTGTTCGAATCCACCGCGCACCCGGACGCCGCGGACGGCACCGGCCGCCGCGGCGTCGTGGTCAACCGCGAACTCGTCGAGCAGGTGCGCCGCCGCGCCGCCCTCGACTCGACCGGCCGGTGGGGCGGTCCCCGCGGGCGCATCGGGTTCCGGCCGCTGCCGCGTCCGGAGGTCGTCGCCCGCCTCGACCGGGAGGGGCTGTTGCCGGCGATCACCTTCGTGTTCAGCCGTGCCGGCTGCGACGCCGCCGTCGGCCAGTGCCTGCGCGCCGGTCTGCACCTGGCCTCCGACGCCGAGACCGCGCAGATCCGGGCCATCGTCGACGAACACACCGGCGACCTGCCGCGCGCCGACCTCGAGGTGCTCGGCTTCCGGGAGTGGCGCGCCGCCCTCGAACGCGGCATCGCCGCCCACCACGCCGGCATGCTCCCGGCCTTCCGGCACACCGTCGAGGACCTGTTCGTCCGCGGCCTGGTGCGGGCGGTGTTCGCCACCGAAACCCTCGCCCTGGGCATCAACATGCCGGCCCGCACCGTGGTGCTCGAGAAGCTGGTCAAGTACAACGGCGAAACCCACGCCGAGCTCACCCCCGGCGAGTACACCCAGCTCACCGGGCGGGCCGGGCGCCGCGGCATCGACGTCGAGGGCCACGCGGTGGTGCTGTGGCAGCCGGGCCTCGAGCCCGCCGACGTCGCCGGGCTCGCCTCCACCCGCACCTTCCCGCTGCGCAGCTCGTTCCGCCCGTCGTACAACATGGCGGTCAACCTGATCGACGCGGTCGGCGCCGAGCACTCCCGGGCGCTGCTCGAACGGTCCTTCGCCCAGTTCCAGGCGGACAAGTCGGTCGTCGGCCTGACCCGCGGCATCGAACGCAACGAGAAGGCCCTCGCCAAGCTCCGCGATCAGCTCGGCGGCGAGGACGGCGACATCATCGACTACCTGCAGCTGCGTGAGGAACTCACCCAGCTCGAACGCCGACGCGAACGCCAGGCCCGGCAGGACCGCCGGCAGGCCGCGGTCGCGTCGCTGCTCGCGCTGCGCCGCGGCGACATCGTCGCCATCCCCGGCGGCCGGCGCACCGGACTGGCCGTCGTCCTCGAAACCGACACCGACGTCACCGACCCCCGGCCCCTGGTGGTCACCGCGGACGCCTGGTCCGGGCGGGTCTCGGCCGCGGACTTCCCGGCACCGGCCACCGCGCTCGGCAAGCTCCGGCTGCCCCGGCACGCCGACGCCCGCACCGCCCGGGCCCGCCGTGACCTCGCGTCGGCGCTGCGCAGCACCGGGATTTCCGCGCCGCGCCGCCCCAAGCACGCCAAGAACGGCGACACCCGCGAGATCGACGACCTGCGGCGACGCCTGCGCCGGCACCCGGCCCACCAGCATCCCGACCTCGACCGCCTCGCCCGGCTCGGGGAACGCTACAACCGCCTCGGCCGGGAGGTCGCACAGATGCGCCGCCAGTCCGCGGCCACCACCAACTCCCTCGCTCGCACCTTCGAGCGGATCGTCGCGTTGCTGACCGAGCGGGGCTACCTCACCGCCGGCGACGACCCGTCGACCACCGAGGCGGGGGAGCGGCTCGCCCGCATCTACAGCGAGAGCGACCTGCTCGTCGCCGAATGCCTGCGCCACGGCGTGTGGGCGGGACTCTCGCCCGCCGAGCTCGCCGCGGTGGTCTCGGCGGTGGTGTACGAGGCGCGCGTCGAGGAGGGCGCCACCGAGTACGGGCCCACCGGGCCGCTGCGCCGCGCGCTCGCCGACACCGTCCGCCTGTGCGGGCAGCTGCGCGCCGACGAGGTTCGCTTCAAGCTGCCCCCCACCCGCGAACCGGATCCCGGGTTCGTCGATGCCATCTACACGTGGGTGAGCACCCAGTCGTTGACGGAGGCCCTGATCGCCGCCGGGGCCGCCGGACGCGACCTGTCGGCGGGCGACTTCGTGCGCTGGTGCCGGCAGGTGATCGATCTGCTCGACCAGATCCGCACCGGCGCGGTCGACCCTCAGATCGCGAAGACCGCCGCCCGGGCGATCGGCGCGATCCGGCGCGGTGTCGTCGCGGTCGATGCGGCGTGACGACACCGCGTGTGGTTTGATACGCGCGCTGCCACACGGCTTTCTCGTGGTGGGTGGGGCGCTACGGCTACGGTAATTGGACACAGCGAAGGCAGGTGGAGGCGACAATGAGCGGTCCGCACGACCCGCAGGATTCCGACGATTCGACCAAGCAGTGGGCGCCGTCGCCCCCGCCGTCCTCCGGAGCCGAGCAGGGGCCGGCCCCGACGCAGGCGTTCGGCACGCCGCAGCAGGGGCAGCCCGCCGGCCAGCAGTGGGGCCAGCAGGGCCAGCAGACCCCCGGCCAGCCGCAGCAGGGTCAGCCGCAGTGGGGGCAGCAACCCGGCCAAGGCCAAACCCCCGGCCAGCAGTGGGGC
>NZ_PCZU01000285.1:0-3243 GCF_002887785.1 Rhodococcus sp. ENV425 | reverse complement strand
CCCAGCAGGGTCAGCCCCAGTGGGGGCAGCCCGCCCAGGGGCAGCAGTGGGGCCAGCAGGGTCAGCAGACCCCCGGCCAGCCGCAGCAGGGTCAGCCGCAGTGGGGGCAGCAGCCCGGCCAGGGCCAGCAGTGGGGACAACCCCAGCAGGGTCAGCCCCAGTGGGGGCAGCAACCCGGCCAGCAGTGGGGGTCGACCGGCGCGAGCCAATGGAATGCCGGTGCGCCGCAGCAGAAGTCGAAGACCGGGCTGATCGTCGGCCTGGCCGTCGCCGGGCTCGTGGTGATCGGCGCGATCATCGGCGCCGTGCTGCTCCTCGGCGGCAACGACACCCTCGACCCCGAGGCCGCGCAGGCCGGCGTCGAGAAGGTCCTCACCGAGTCCTACGGCGCCACCGACGTCTCCGACGTGCAGTGCCCGGACGGTGAAGAAGTCAAGGCGGGCAACAGCTTCGAGTGCACCCTCACGGTGGACGGCCAGTTCCGGTCGGTGACGGTGACCTTCACCGACGACGAGGGCACCTACGAGGTCAGCCGCCCCAACTGAGCGCGCCGGTCCGTCGCCCTCACCCCGCGGCCAACGCCGCGGTCAACCGGGCGACGGACCGCCCGATCCCCAGCTCCTGCGCCAGCCGCTCCAGCGCCTGCGGATCGACCGGGGTGGACGGCACCGTGTCCGGCCGCGACACCCGGACGGGGGCGTCGGTGGCGACCCGCACCACCGGCACCGCCGCGTCGAGATACGCGCCGGCGTCGATCAGCTTGCCGCGCACCCCCTTCGCCAGCCCCGACTCCGGGTCCACCGCTGCCGCGCGCAGCGCCGTCAGCGACCCGTACTGCAGCAGCAGGGTCGACGCGGTCTTCTCCCCGACGCCCTTCACCCCCGGCAACCCGTCCGACGGGTCCCCGCGCAGCGCCGCCAGCTCGGCGTAGGCCGCGCCGGCCCGCTCGGGTGGCAGCCCGTACCGCGCCGCCACCTCGGGCGGCCCGAACAGCTCGGCCTTGGCCAGGCCCCGCCCGACGTACAGCACCCGCACCGGCACCGAGCCGTCGCGCACCACCTGCAGCAGGTCCCGGTCCCCGCTGACCACCAGCACCGGATCCCGGGACTCGCCGGCGGCGAGAGTACCGATCACGTCGTCGGCCTCGAACCCGGCCGCGCCGGCGGTGGCGAGGCCGGCGGCGGCCAGCACGTCGGTGATCATCGGCACCTGCGACGGCAACGCCGCCGGCACCTCCTCGACGGTGCCGTCCGAGCCGGCGGCCACCCGGTGCGCTTTGTAACTCGGCACCGCCGCCACCCGGAACGCCGGCCGCCAGTCCAGATCCAGGCACACCACCAGCCGCGCCGGCCGATGCTTGGTGATCAGCGACGCCACCATGTCGGTGAACCCGCGCACCGCGTTGACCGGGCGGCCGTCCGGGGCGGTGAGCGACTCGGGCAGCGCGTGGAACGCGCGGAACCACAGGCTCGCCCCGTCGAGCAGCATCAACGGGCCGGTGGGGGGCACGGGGGCGGCGGACGCCGGCGTCGCAGTCACGACGATCATCCTGCCAAACGCCACTACGCTGTCCGCATGAATTCCCCCGCGCGCCGCTTCCCCGCCTCCGCATACGCCGACCGTCTCGCCCGGGCCGCCGCCCTCGGCCGCGACGCCGGCCTCGACGCGCTGCTCGTCACCCCCGGCCCGGACCTGCGCTACCTCCTCGGTTCGCGGGCGGAATCGTTCGAACGGCTCACCTGCCTGGTGGTGCCCACCGACGGCGCCCCCGCCTCCGTCGTCGTGCCGCGGCTCGAGCTGGCCGCCCTCACCGACGCCGCCGCCGCGGACCTGAACCTGCCGGTGCACGACTGGGTCGACGGGCAGGACCCGTACGCGCAGGTGGCGGCGCTGCTGCCGGAGCGCCCGCGCACCGCGGTCGCCGACGCCATGCCCGCCCTGCACCTGGTGCCGCTCGCGACCCGGTTCGCGGTGCCGCCCGTGCTGGCGACGGAGGTGGTGCGGCAGCTGCGCATGATCAAGGACGACGCGGAGGTCGAGGCGCTGCGCCGCGCCGGCGCCGCCATCGACCGGGTGCACGCGCAGATGGGACGGTGGCTGCGGCCCGGGCGCACCGAGGCGCAGGTCGCGGCCGACATCACCGCCGCGATCGTCGCCGAGGGCCACACCGAGGCCGCGTTCGTCATCGTCGGCTCCGGCCCGCACGGCGCCGACCCCCACCACGAGGTCTCCGACCGGGTCCTCGAACCCGGCGACGTCGTGGTCGTCGACATCGGCGGCCCGGTCGAGCCCGGCTACTACTCCGACTCCACCCGCACCTACAGCCTCGGCGCGCCCGCCGCGGACGTCGCGGCGAAGGTGGCGCTGCTCGAGGCCGCGCAGCAGGCGGCCGTCGACGCGGTCCGGCCCGGGGTCAGCGCTGCCTCGGTCGACGCCGCCGCCCGCGACGTGCTCGCCGCGCACGGCCTCGCCGAGGTGTTCGTGCACCGCACCGGGCACGGCATCGGGCTGTCCGTGCACGAGGAGCCGTACATCGTCGACGGCAACACCGATGTGCTGCGGCCCGGGATGGCGTTCAGCATCGAACCGGGCATCTACTTCCGCGGCGCATGGGGTGCGCGCATCGAGGACATCGTGGTGGTCACCGAGGACGGCTGCGAGCCGCTCAACCACCGGCCGCACGGGCTGACCGAGCTGCCGGGATGACCGGCCCTACCGGTCCAGCACCGAACCCATCACCCGTTCGACGGTGATCTCCACCACCACGCGGGTCGGGTTGGGCCGCGGCGGCCGGTACCGCGCGGTGTAGCGGCGCACCCCCTCGGCGACGGCCTCCGGGTCCGTGCGCACCCGGGCCGGACCCTCGAGGGTGAGCCAGCGGCCGCGCTCGACTTGGCTGACAGCGCCGTACCCGCCGCGCTCGGCGTTGAGCGCCTTCTGCGACGTCGCGTTGGTGATCACCCGCACCACCGCGGCGTCCGGGTCCCAGGTGAAGCCGACGGCCACCACGTGCGGGCTGCCGTCCGTGCGCAGCGTCGTCAGGGTGCCGAGATGGTATTCGGTGAGGAACTGCAGCGCGGCATCGCCGAGCGCGGCGGGGGTTCGGGCCATGCCTGCGACGGTAGCCGAACCCGGCACCGCCGGACCCGCCCCGGACGGCCCCGGCGCCGCCCGGGCACACTGGTGCGGTGAGCAACGAGCAGGGTTCGATCGTCGTCTTCGGGGGCCGCAGCGAGATCGGGG
>NZ_PCZU01000049.1:0-10569 GCF_002887785.1 Rhodococcus sp. ENV425 | reverse complement strand
CGGCGCCGGGCGCACCGCGGAGGAACTCGGCCGGGCCTTTCCCGGTGTCCCGGTGGTCACCTCCGGCGGGGCGGAGGTCAAGGCCACCGCCCCGGAGGGGCCTGCGCTCGTCGTCGCCACCGTGGGTGCCGAGCCCGTCACCGCCGGCGGGTACGGCGCGGCGCTGCTGCTCGACGGGTGGGCGCTGCTCGGCCGCGCGGACCTGCGGGCCGCCGAGGAGACGATGCGCCGCTGGCTCACCGCGTCGTCGCTGGTGCGGCCCTTCGCCGACGGCGGCCAGGTCGTCGTCGTGGCCGACTCCGGCATTCCCACCGTGCAGGCGCTGGTGCGGTGGGACCCGATCGGGCACGCGCAGTCCCAGCTCGCCGAGCGCGCCGAGGTCGGTTTCCCGCCCGCGGTGCACATGGCCGCGGTCGACGGCACCACGGCCGCGGTCGCCGACCTGCTGGCCGCCGCGACGCTGCCGCCGGAGGCGGAGGTGCTCGGTCCGGTGCCGTTGCCGCCGGGGGAGCGGTTACCGTTCGGGGCCGACGATCCCGAGCCGGACGAGGTGCAGCGCATGGTGATCCGGGTGCCGCGCGGTCGGGGCCTCGCCCTCGGCCGGGCGTTGCGCGAGGCGCAGGCCGCCCGCAGTGCCCGCCGTGGTGAGGGCGCGCTGCGGGTGCAGATCGATCCGCTGCGCATCGGGTGACGGCCGTCGTCTCTCCCGGCCGGGACGGTGCGCGCCGGCTGTGTCCCGCCCGGCCGGGTGCCCCGAGAGGGCGAGGACCCTGCCGCGCGACAGGACGGAAGAACCGCCCGCCACCTGCAGAAAGACGGCATGCCGCGAGAGGGCGACTGTGTCACGATAAATCACAGGGCAGGGTCGATCCTGGTGAACCGAACCAGTGGCGGACGGTGCGGACCGGCACGGGCGGACCGGAAGGGAGGGGCCGTGAACGGCACACGCAGGATCGTTGCAGCGCTGGCCGGTGCGGCGGCCGTGGCCGCCGTGTCCGTCACCGGCGCGGGCGCCGCGCCCTCGGGATCGACAGCGTTCGTGCCCGTCACCCCGGGCCCCGTCGCCACCACGCATGCCCAGGCCGCCGGCTACGCCGAAGACCACCCCGGGGCGGCGCCGGCGCGGTCGAACGACTTCGGGTGCGTGCCCGCCCCGGACCATCCGCGGCCGGTGGTCCTCGCCCACGGCACCGACTCCAACTCCTACTCGGACTGGGCCGCGGTCGCCCCGATGCTCGCCGACGCCGGCTGGTGCGTCTTCGCTCTCGACTACGGAAAGGCCGACGGTGCCGACGACTACGGCACCGGGGACATCCGGGTCAGCGCCGCGCAGCTCGGCGGGTTCGTCGAGCGTGTGCGCGCCGACACCGGCGCCGACAAGGTCGATCTCCTCGGCTACTCGCAGGGCGCCACCGTCGCGCGGTACTACGTCAACCGCCTCGGCGGATCGGCCGTCGTGGACCGCTGGGTGGGCGTGGCCTCGCCGAGCTACGGTGGCACCTTCTACGGGCTCGGCACTGCGGCCGTGGCCGCTCCCGGCGCCACCGACGCGGTCGAGGACTTCTTCTCGGTGGCCCTCGCGCAGCAACTGCAGGGTTCGGAACTGCTCACCGAACTCAACACCCCGGTCGACACCGTTCCCGGCGTCCGCTACACCACCATCGGATCCCGCGTCGACGAGGTCATCCAGCCGTCCACCAACGTGGCGCTGCGCGGACCCGGGGCGGTCAACCTGATGATCCAGGACCTGTGCCCACCGGATCAGACCGGGCACTTCAACATGGTGTACGACCCGTTCTCGCTCACCGTGATCCGGCACGCGCTCGCCCCTGAGCGGTACGCCCTCGGCGAGTGCGTCCCGGTGCCGCTCGGCACGGGCATCCCCGAACTGATCATCGAGAGCAACTCCTGACCCGATCCGCCCCCGGGGCGTGCCCGGTGCCCCGATCATGGGTATGCGGGCGGCACGAGCCCCTGCGGACGACGGTCACCGGCGCCCGGGACAGCGCGCCGAAGGGAGGTAGCGGTGAACCCCCCCTCGCTTCCGGGACGCGCTCTCGCGGTGATGCGGGCGCCGCAGCTGGTGTCGCCGCGCCAGTACCTCCGGGTGGCCGCGCGGTGCGTGTACCTCGCTGCGCTGATCGGCACCGTCGTCACGATGGGCATCCCCGCCGACCGGGTGTACCAGGCGGCCTGGATCGTCGCCGGGCTGATCGCCTTCGCGATCGACCGGCCGTGGCGCGGGCACGTGCGCGTCGTCGTCGACTGGCTGCCCCTGGTCGCGGCGCTCGTGGTCTACGACCACACCCGCGGCATCGCCGACGAACTCGGCCTGCCCGTGCGGGTACACGAACCGGTCGCCGTGGAGAGCTGGCTGTTCGGCGGCACGGTCCCGACGGTGTGGCTGCAGGAACGCCTGCTCGGCGCGGACGGGGAGCGGCCCGGCTGGACCATGATCACCGCCGTCGTCTACACCAGCCATTTTCTCGTGCCGTGGTTGCTCGCGGCCCTGCTGTACCTGTACTCGCGGTCACGCTGGGCCGGGTACATGCGACGGGTGCTGCTCCTGTCGTACTTCGGACTGATCACCTACATCCTCGTGCCGGCGGCCCCACCGTGGTACGCCTCCGAGGTGGGCGTGCTGCCGGACGGCGTCGGGCGGGTCACCGGCTTCGGTTTCGGGGTGGTGCCGATCGACGTCGGCACCCGATGGCTCGAGGCGCAGGGCAACCCGGTCGCCGCGCTGCCGTCGCTGCACTCGGCGTTCGCGCTGCTCGTGGCGGTCGCCCTGTGGCCGATCGCGCGGCGCGGCTGGATGCGGGCGCTGCTGGTGGCGTTCCCGCTCGCCATGGCCTTCACGCTCGTCTACGGCGGCGAACACTACGTGGTCGACGTGCTGCTCGGCTGGGGCTACGTCGGTTTCGCCGCGCTGGCCGCCCGGGCCTGGGAGGCGCGCCGCGGAGCGCGGCTCGCCCCGCAGATCAGTCCACCTGCTCGAGCGGCATCGCCAACGTCACCCAGTCGTGCAGGCCACCGCGGTAGTACGCCAGCGAGGACGCCGGATATCCCGCCTCGAGCAGCTCCCGGATCGCCATCGGGGACTGCGGGCACTGCGGGCCGTTGCAGAACAGGATCGACACCCGGGACGGATCGAGCCGGTCCCGCAGCTCCGTGATCCGGCCGTGCGGCAGGTTGACCGCGCCCGGAATGGACCTGCCCTTGCGCGAGTCCGGGACACGGGTGTCGACGAGCACGGCTCCGTTCGCGACCAGCTCCGTCAGTTCCAGCTCACCGACGGTCACCACCCCGGGCGCGCACTGCAGCGGCTGCAGCTCGCCCCACGTGGTGTCCACCAGGACCACGTCCTGCTCCTGCGCCGCCGGCCAGGGCACGCCCGCGGGGTCCGCCGAGCGCACACGGGGGGACCGTGCCATCCGTTCTCGCGTCTCTGCCATCGGCTCAGCCTATCGACGCTGCACGGCGGTTGCCGGGATTCGTCACGTCCGGCCCGACCCCTCGGGTTCGCGGACGGCTGTCACCGCCCGCAGGCCCGGTCCCTAGACTGAGGGCACCATTCGTCGTCGAGATCCGGGAGCAGCATTCGTGAACAGTTCGGTCGGCCCAGCGCAGTCCGCCTCCCGGGGCCGGGGCCTCGCTCCTCGCGCGCGGACGGGCCGCTGACGTGCGGCTGGTGTTCGCCGGGACCCCCGAACCGGCCGTACCGTCGCTGCGCCGCCTGCTCGACTCGCCGCGCCACGAGGTGGTCGCGGTGGTGACCCGGCCCGACACCACCGCCGGCCGCGGGCGGCGTGTCGTCCGCTCGGCCGTGGGGCGGCTCGCCGATGACCACGGCATCGAGGTCCTCACCCCGGAGCGGCCGCGCGACCCCGACTTCGTGGCCCGGCTGACCGAACTCGCCCCCGACTGCTGCCCGGTCGTCGCCTACGGCGCGCTCATCCCGCAACCGGTGCTCGACATCCCGAAGTTCGGCTGGGTGAATCTGCACTTCTCGCTGCTGCCCGCGTGGCGCGGCGCCGCGCCCGTGCAGGCCGCGCTCGCCGCGGGGGACGAGGTGACCGGCGCGAGCACGTTCCGGCTCGAGGAGGGCCTGGACACCGGCCCGGTCTACGGGGTGGTCACCGAGACGATTCGGCCCGCCGACACGGCGGGGGATCTGCTCGCCCGGCTCGCCGATTCCGGTGCCGCGCTCCTCGAATCGACTCTCGACGGTCTCGAGGACGGGGTGCTCACGGCCGTGCCGCAGCCCACGGACGGCGTCTCGCACGCCCCCAAGGTCACGGTCGAGTCGGCCCGCGTGAGCTGGGACCGGCCCGCACACCTCGTGGACCGCCACATCCGTTCGGTCACGCCCGCACCCGGTGCCTGGACGATGATCGGCGACCTGCGCGTCAAGCTCGGGCCCGTGACCGGCACCGAGGAGACCCTCGCGCCCGGGCAGATCCTGGCCCGCAAGGACGGTGTCCTCGTCGGCACCGGCAGCACCGCCGTGCGGCTCGGGCAGGTCCAGCCGCCCGGCAAGAAGACGATGGCGGCCGCGGACTGGGTTCGCGGCGCCCGGCTCGACCCGGAGGTACGCGCCCAGTGACCGAGTCCCGACGCCCCGCCCGCCGCTCGCGCCGCGGACCCGGCGACCGCAACAACAAGCCTCGGCAGGCCCGCCGGCCGTCCCCCGCGGAGGCCGGCCTCGACCAGGCCCGTCTCGCCGCCCGCGACGTGCTGCGCGCGGTCCGGGAGCGCGACGCCTACGCCAACCTGGTGCTGCCGGCGCTGCTGCGGGAGCGGCGTCTCGACGGTCGCGACGCCGCCCTGGCCACCGAGCTGACGTACGGCGCCGCCCGCGCCCAGGGTCTGCTCGACGCCGTGATCGCCGCGTGCGCCAACCGGCCCGTCACCGAGATCGACGGGGCGCTGCTGGACACCCTGCGGCTGGGCACGTACCAGCTGCTGCGCACCCGCATCGCCCCGCACGCGGCTGTCGCGACGAGCGTCGACATCGTCCGCAGCGAATTCGGCCACGGCAAGTCCGGATTCGTCAATCCGGTGCTGCGGCGCGTCGCGGAGAAGCCCGAGGAACAGTGGATCGTCGAGCTCGCCCCCGACCCGGCTCGTGACCCCGTGGGACACCTGGCATTCCGGTATGCGCATCCGGAGTGGATCGCGAAGGCCTTCGCGGTCGCGCTCGGTCCCGACGCCGGGGAGCTCGAGGAGGTGCTCGCGGCGGACGACGCCCGGCCGGTGGTGCACCTGGTGGCTCGTCCGGGGGTGATCACCGCGGAGGAGCTCGCGCTGGCCACCGGCGGGGAGATCGGCCCCTGGTCGCCCTACGCCGTGCATCTCGACGGCGGCGGCGACCCCGGCAAGCTCGACCCCGTGCGCGAGGGCATGGCCGGCGTGCAGGACGAGGGCAGCCAGCTGGTGGCGCGGGCGCTCACGCTCGCCCCGCTCGACGGACCCGACCACGGCCGGTGGCTGGACCTGTGTGCCGGTCCCGGCGGCAAGGCCGCCCTGCTCGGCGCGCTGGCGGACATCGACGGCTTCACCGTCGACGCCGTCGAGCCGGTCGAGCACCGCGCCGAGCTGATCCGCAAGGCCACCCGCGGCCTCCCGGTCACGGTGCACGTCGCCGACGGTCGCGATCCCGGCCTCGGGTCCGGCTACGACCGCATCCTGGTCGACGCGCCGTGCACCGGGCTGGGCGCCCTGCGGCGCCGGCCCGAATCGCGGTGGCGTCGCAGCCCCGGCGACGTCGCCGAGCTGGTGCGGCTGCAGAAACAGCTCCTCGCCTCGGCGATCGGCCTGCTGCGGCCCGGCGGCGTGGTGCTGTACGCGACGTGCTCCCCGCACACCTCCGAGACCCTCGCCGTCGTCGCCGACGCCGTCCGTCGGCACCAGGTCGAGCAGCTCGACACGCGCGAGCTCGTGCCCGGCGTGCCGCGTCTCGGCGACGGCCCGTCCGTGCAACTGTGGCCGCACCGGCACGGCACCGACGCGATGTTCATGGCCGCGCTGCGTACACCGGCGGGCTGATCCGCGAGCCTGTGGCGCGAACGCCGGAAGAATCGGTCCGCGCTCGGATACGGTCGGACGCAACCCGGCCGCTCCCTGCAGGAGGCACGTCGTGCCCGACATCGTCACCCTGACCATGAACCCGGCGCTCGACGTGACCACCTACACCGCCGAGGTGCGGCCCACCAGCAAACTGCGCTGCGAGGCGCCGCGGCTCGAGGCCGGGGGAGGCGGGATCAACGTCGCGAAGGTCGCCGGGGTGCTCGGCGTGTCGGCCGGGGCGGTGTATCCGGCCGGCGGTCCGACCGGGGATACGCTCTCGGCGCTGCTGGCCGCCGGGGGTGTCGACAGCCGGCGCATCGACATCGACGGCATGACCCGCGAGTCGTTCACGGCGATCGAACGCAGCACCGGCCACGAGTACCGGTTCGTGCTGCCCGGCCCGGAGCTGAGCGTGGAGGACCAGGAACGGTGCCTGGACCTGCTCGTCGAGACCGCCACCGGCGCACGGTACGTCGTCGCCAGCGGCAGCCTTCCGCCGGGCGTGCCGGGCGAGTTCGTCCAGCGCGTGGCCGACGCCGCCACCGACGCCGGTGCGCGCTTCGTCCTCGACTCGTCGGGGGACGCACTGCGCCGCATCAAGTCGGGCGTGCACCTGGTCAAGCCGAGCCTGCGGGAGCTGCGCGAATGGGTGGGCCGGGAACTGCGCACCCCGCACGAACAGGCCGCGGCCGCCCACGAACTCGTCGACGCCGGCGTCGCCGAGGTCGTGGTGGTGTCCCTCGGGCCGGAGGGGGCGCTGCTCGTCTCCGCCGACACCACCGCCCGGCTGAAGGCCCTGGACGTGCCCGTGCGCAGCGCCGTGGGCGCCGGCGACAGCATGGTCGCCGGGCTGGTCGTGGGCCTGCTGCGGGGCCGCTCGCTGCGCGACGCCCTGGCGCTCGGCATCGCGGCGGGCTCGGCGGCCCTGCTCACCCCGGGCAGCCAGGTCTGCCGCCGCGACGACGTCGAGCGGTTCGACGTCCTCGCGCGGCAGCGGTGACGCCCCGAGCGACCGGATCGTTCCCCCCGTCAGGGCGGTCCCGAGCGGCCGACGGCATGGTCCGCTCGCTCGGAGCGCACGACGCGGTCAGTGCTCGTGCCGTGCACGGTCCAGGACGATCCGTTGCTCGGCCTGCGCCACCGTGCGCCGGGTCTGCGCCGCCGCGTCCGGCGTCACCGACACCGACGTGATGCCCCGGCGCACGAGATGCTCGGCCAGTTCCGTGCTGGTGGAGACGGCCTGCCCGCACAGCGACGTGGTCAGGCCGGCCGCCGACGCCCGCTCGATGATGTGGTCGATCGCGTCCAGCACCGCCGGGTCGAGCGTGTCGAACAGGTCCTTGCACACCTCGGAGTCGCGGTCGACGCCGAGCACGAGCTGGGTCAGGTCGTTGCTGCCGATCGACACGCCGTGGATGCCGAGCTTCGCGTACTCGGGCAGCCAGTACACCACCGACGGCACCTCGGCCATGATCCAGCGCAGCATCCGGCGATCCGGGCCGAGCGGATGCGCGTCGAGCTGGGCCAGGCACTCCCTCAGTTCCCAACGGGTGCGCACGAACGGGATCATCAGGTGCACGTTGGGGTGCTGCGCGCGCACGCGGTGCAGGACGTCGAGGTCGAGCGAGAACAGCTCGGGATCGCGCACGTAGCGGAAGCAGCCGCGGTACCCGATCATCGGGTTCTCCTCGTCCGGCTCCACCTCGCCCCCCTTCAGGTTCGCGAACTCGTTGCTGCGCAGGTCGATTGCGCGGTACACCACCGGCCGCGGGGCGAAGGCCGCCGCGATCCGCGCGACGCCCTCGGCCATCTTCGACACGTACTCCTCGCGCCGGCCCTGCGCGATCATGTAGGCGGGATGCTCCCCGGCGAGCGCCTCGGTGATCATGAACTCCGCCCGCAGCAGCCCCACCCCGTCGACGTCGGTGGCGGCGACGGCCTGCGCGGCGTCGGGGGTGGCGAGATTGACGTACACGGCCGTCGCGGTGACGGTCGGGGAGGGGGCCGCGGCCGCCGGGGCGGCGGTCTGCGCCGCGGTCGGCCGGTCGGCGCGGACCTCCCCGTCGAACACGACGCCGGCATCGCCGTCCACCGTGATCACCTGGCCGTCCCGCAGGTCCTGCGTCGCGGTGCGGGCGCCGACGACGACGGGCTTGCCGAGTTCGCGGCCGACGATCGCGGCGTGACAGGTGATGCCGCCACCGTCGGTGACGATGCCCCCGGCGCGGCGCAGGATCGGCAGCCAGTCGGGCCGCGTCATCGGGGCCACGAGGATCTCCCCCTCGGTCAGGCGCTTGCCGTCGACCAGTTCCTGCAGCACCCGGACCCGTCCGGTCGCCCGGCCGGGGCCGGCGCCGAGCCCGGTCAGCAGCGGTGTCGCCTGCCCGTTGCCGGACGCCGCGGCGGCCCCGGGCATGCCCAGGGTGGTGATCGGGCGGGTCTGCACGATCCACAGCTCGCCCTCGGCGAACGCGAACTCGAGGTCCTGCGGCCGGCCGTAGTGCTGCTCGACGCCCGCGGCGAGCCGCGCGACCTTCTCGAGCTGCTCCTCGTCGAGCACCCGCGTCTGCCGCGACGAATCGACCGCGACGCGGCTGTCGCCGGTGTCGGTGGAGGCGATCTGGAACTCCTGATGCCCGAGATGCACGTCGAGCACGGCGAAGCCGTCCTTGGCGACGACGTAGGTGTCCGGCTCGACCTGGCCGCCCACGACGACCTCGCCGAGGCCGAGGGCGGCCTCGACGACGATGCGGTCGAGCTCGCCGGTGCGGGGGTCGGCCGTGAACGCCACCCCCGAGGCCTCCGAGCGCACCATCACCTGCACCACGACGGCGATGGACGGTTCGTCGGTCACCCCGCGCAGGCCCCGGTAGGTCCGGGCCCGCTCCGACCACAACGACGCCCAGCACGCCTGCACGGCGCGCACCACCGCGTCGGCGCCGGCGATGTTGGTGTACGACTCGTGGATCCCGGCGAACGAGGTGTCCGCGGCGTCCTCGGCGGGCGCGGAGGACCGCACCGCCACCGGCACGTCCACGCCCAGCTTCTCGTAGGCGGCGACGATGTCGGCGCGGATCTCGTCGGGCACCGCGGCCCCGGTCACCAGCGCGGCCAGTTCCGCGGAGGTGCGGATCAGCGTCGCGTCGTCGATGTCGGAGGCCGGGACGGCCTCGGCGCGCAGCCGGTCGCGCACCCCCGCGGCGGCCATCGAATCGAGATAGGCGGCGGTGGTGATCGCGAAGGCGGGCGGCACGGGGAACCCGGCCCGGGTCATCTCCCCGAGGTTGGCGGACTTGCCCCCCACGGTCGGCGCATCCTCCGCGCCCACCTCGCCGATCGGTCGAACCCACACCGTGTGCGTGGCCATCGTCGCTCCCCACTGCCGCTTCGGGCCCAGCGGATCCGGGCCCGCCACCGTCCACTCAAGCATCGCCCAGAGGGTCGAACCAGGGGTCGAAAGTCATGAAAACCTGTCCCCGGGCGGGCGGGCGCCGCGACGCGCGGCGGGCCCCGCCGGCGGGACCGTTAAACTCGGTGGACGTGGCCCACCCGATGATCGCCCCCTCCATCCTCTCCGCGGATTTCGCGCGCCTGGCCGACGAGGCCGCCGCCGTCGCCGACGCGCACTGGCTGCACGTCGACGTCATGGACGCGCACTTCGTGCCGAACCTGACCCTCGGCCTGCCGGTGGTGCAGTCGCTGCTGAAGGCAACCGACATCCCACTCGACTGTCATCTGATGATCGAGGACCCGGGCCGCTGGGCGCCGCCCTACGCCGAGGCGGGCGCGCACAATGTCACCTTCCACGTCGAGGCCACCGAGAATCCCGTCGCCGTCGCCCGCGACATCCGGGCCGCCGGCGCCAAGGCCGGCCTGAGCGTCAAGCCCGGCACCCCGCTCGAGCCCTACCTCGAGATCCTGAAGGAGTTCGACACGCTGCTGGTGATGAGCGTCGAGCCCGGCTTCGGCGGCCAGTCGTTCATCCCCGACGTGCTCGACAAGGTCCGCGCGATCCGCCGTCTCGTCGACGCCGGGGAGCTGACCCTGCTCGTCGAGATCGACGGCGGCATCAACGCCGACACCATCGAGGCGGCCGCCGAGGCCGGGGTGGACTGCTTCGTCGCCGGGTCGGCCGTGTACGGGGCCGACGACCCGGGCGAGGCGGTGCGCAAGCTGCGTGAGCGGGCCGCCCACGCCTCCCCGCACCTGACCCTGGCCACGTGAGCGATGCACCGCTCGAGGCGGCCGTGAGCGGTGCCCCGCTCGAGGCGGCACTGCGCCTCGCGCTCGACGCCGGGGAGTCGGTGCGCGGCACCACCAGCCCCAATCCGCCCGTCGGCGCGGTGATTCTCGACGCGGCGGGACAGGTCGCCGGGGTCGGGGCGACCCGGCCGCCGGGCGGCCCCCACGCCGAGGTCGTCGCACTCGAGGCGGCCGGGGAGCGGGCCCGCGGCGGTACCGCCGTCGTGACCCTGGAGCCGTGCAATCACACCGGCCGTA
>NZ_PCZU01000284.1:28208-30524 GCF_002887785.1 Rhodococcus sp. ENV425 | reverse complement strand
GTGCGGGGGCCGTAGGTCAGGGCGATGCGGTAGCCGCCGTCGCGACCGAACACCAGCACCGGGGTGCGGTAGCGGCGCCCGGTACGCCGGCCGCGGTGCTCGATCACCGCCGTCAGCGGTAGGTGTCCGGCCACCGGCCGGGCGAGCCGGTTGGTGACGACCCTGTTGAACCGGGCCAGGGCGCGGGGCAGCGGCACGGTCAGCCTCCTGCCGGTCGCGTCGCACGCCGGTGGGGCCGCCGCGGGACGCGGCGACCCCACCGGCGCGGCGTCACAGGTACTGGCCCGTGTTCGACTCGGTGTCGATCGCTCGGCTGGCGCTGGCGTTCTTGCCGGTGACCAGGGTGCGGATGTAGACGATGCGTTCGCCCTTCTTGCCGGAGATCCGGGCCCAGTCGTCCGGGTTGGTGGTGTTGGGCAGGTCCTCGTTCTCGGCGAACTCGTCGACGATGGAGTCGAGCAGGTGCTGCACCCGCAGACCGGGCGCGCCGGTCTCGAGTACCGACTTGATCGCGTACTTCTTGGCGCGGTCGACGATGTTCTGGATCATCGCGCCGGAGTTGAAGTCCTTGAAGTACAGGACCTCCTTGTCGCCGTTGGCGTACGTCACCTCGAGGAAGCGGTTCTCCTCGCTCTCGGCGTACATCCGGTCGACGACCCGTTCGATCATGGCGCGCACGCACGCCCCGCGGTGCCCGCCGAACTCGGCGAGGTCGTCGGCGTGCACCGGCAGTCCCTCGGTGAGGTACTTGGAGAAGATGTCCAGCGCCGCCTCGGCATCGGGCCGCTCGATCTTGATCTTCACATCGAGTCGGCCGGGCCGCAGGATCGCCGGGTCGATCATGTCCTCGCGGTTGGACGCGCCGATCACGATGACGTTCTCGAGACCCTCGACGCCGTCGATCTCGGACAGCAGCTGCGGCACCACCGTGGTCTCGACATCCGACGACACACCGGAGCCGCGGGTGCGGAAGATCGAGTCCATCTCGTCGAAGAACACGATCACCGGCGTGCCTTCGGAGGCCTTCTCGCGGGCCCGCTGGAAGATCAGCCGAATGTGGCGTTCGGTCTCGCCGACGAACTTGTTGAGCAGCTCGGGGCCCTTGATGTTGAGGAAGTAGGACTTCGCTTCCTTCGAATCCTCGCCGCGGGCCTCGGCGATCTTCTTGGCCAGCGAGTTGGCGACGGCCTTGGCGATGAGGGTCTTGCCGCAGCCGGGCGGGCCGTACAGCAGCACGCCCTTGGGCGGGCGCAGCGCGTACTCACGGAACAGGTCCTTGTGCAGGAACGGCAGTTCCACCGCGTCGCGGATCTGCTCGATCTGCCGGCCGAGGCCACCGATGTCGTTGTAGTCGACGTCGGGAACCTCCTCGAGGACGAGGTCCTCGACCTCGGCCTTGGGGATGCGCTCGAAGGCGTAGCCGGCCTTGCTGTCGACCAGCAGCGAATCACCCGGCCGCAGCTTGAACGACGGCTCGGCGTCCTCGCTCACCGCGACCGTGCCGGCCGCCGCGGCGGCCGCGGCGGCGAGCGGCGCGGCCAGCCACACGATGCGCTCCTCGTCGGCGTGTCCGACGACGAGGGCGCGGGTGCCGTCGTCGAGGACCTCGCGCAGGGTGGTGATCTCTCCGACCCGCTCGAATCCGCCGGCTTCGACGACGGTCAGCGCCTCGTTCAACCGGACCGTCTGGCCGGAGACGAAACCATCGGGTTCGAGGTTCGGGGACACCGTGACCCGCATCTTGCGGCCGGAGGTGAACACGTCCACGGTCTGATCGTCGTAGATGCCGAGCAGCACCCCGTAGCCGCTGGGGGGCTGACCGAGCCGGTCGACTTCCTCGCGCAGGGTGATCAGCTGCTGGCGCGCCTCCTTGAGCGTGTCCATCAGCTTGCCGTTGCGCACGGTCAGGGAGTCGATCCGGGCCTCGAGGTCACGGACCTGTTCGGACGGTTCGACGAGCCGCCGCCGCAGGGCGGTCGCCTCGGCGCGCAGCGCTTCGAGTTCTTGTGCCGCCGCAACCGAATCCGGGTTCTCTGTCGAGCTCATGTGCGACTCCCTCCACTATCGGTCTTTCCACGCTACCGGCAGACGGCCGACTGTGTGGTGCGACGCGAAATCGGCATGCTGCGAATGCGTGTCGGACTCCTCACGGCCGCGGGCCCGAATCCCCGATACCGATGTTAGCCTTGCCTTTCTCTCTGCCGGGTCGAAAGGATTCCCGTGACCACTCGCACCAGACGGGCCGCTGCCGCCGTCGCCGTCGCCGCACTGACCGCGCTGCCCGCCTGCGCCGCCGACGACTCCGCCGGTGGGTCG
>NZ_PCZU01000284.1:24504-28170 GCF_002887785.1 Rhodococcus sp. ENV425 | reverse complement strand
CCGGCCCCGCCGCCGCGGCAACCGAGGGCGAGCTCGAAGCGGTACTGACGACGTTCTTCGACCCGGCGGTGTCGGCGGCGGACAAGGCCGTGGTGGTCGAGGACGGCGACGACCGGGGCGCGCTGCTCGAGCAGTTCAACGGGGTGCTCGCCGGCTACCCGCTCACCGCCGACGTCGAGTCCGTGAACGCCGTCGACGACGACACGGTCTCGGCAACCGTGCAGGTCACCGGTCCGCACGGCGGCGCCCCGATGCCGCTGACGTTCGAGCGGGAGGACGGCACCTGGCGGCTGGCGGACGAGAGCACCTGCCAGGTCCTGGCGATGGGGTCGCTGAACTGCTCGTGACCGGGGCGGCTCGGCCGCCGTGGAGATCAGGCGGCTCGGCCGCCGTGCGGATCGGAGCGGTCAGCCCTTGCTGGGCCGGCGCTGCGGCTTCGGTGTGACGGTGCCCTCGGCGAGGCGGCGGGCGCTGACCAGGAACGCGGTGTGCCCCTGCATCCGATGCTCCGGACGCACGGCCAGGCCGACCACGTGCCAGCCGCGCACCATCGACTCCCACGACCGCGGTTCGGTCCAGCAGGTCTGCTCACGCAGCGCCTCGACCACCTTCGACAGCTGAGTCACCGTCGCCACGTACACGATCAGCACCCCACCGGGTACCAGCGCCTTCGCCACCGTCGGCAGCGCGTCCCAGGGGGCCAGCATGTCCAGCACCACCCGGTCGACCGGACCGTGCCGGTCGAGGTCGTAGTCCGCGACGTCGCCCACCGTGAGATCCCAGTTCCCGGGACGCTCCCCGAAGAACGTCTCGACGTTGCGCACCGCGTGCTCGGCGTGGTCGTCGCGCACCTCGTAGGAGATCACCCGGCCGGTCGGCCCCACGGCCCGCAGCAGCGAACAGGTCAGCGCACCCGAACCGGCGCCCGCCTCGAGCACCCGGGCGCCGGGGAACACGTCGCCCTCGTGCACGATCTGCGCGGCGTCCTTGGGGTAGATCACCTGCGCCCCGCGCGGCATGGACAGCACGTAATCGGTCAGCAGCGGCCGCAGCGCCAGGTAGGGGGTGCCGTTGGTGGAGGTGACGACGCTGCCCTCGTCCGTGCCGATGAGCGCGTCGTGCAGGATGCCGCCGCGGTGGGTGTGGAACTCCTTGCCCGCCTCGAGCACCACCGTGTACTTGCGGCCCTTGGCGTCGGTGAGCTGCACCCGGTCACCGACCTCGAACGGTCCGCTGCGCCCGAGTCCACCTGCTGCCATCGCCGTATCCACCTTCGTCCGCTCCGCCGGTACCGACACCGTGTCGGTCCCGGGCCATACCCTGCCAGGTGTGAGCACAGCCGCGACGACGCCCCCCACCGACGACCGGCCCGCGGCCCCGCGGACGCCGGCGCTGTCGCCGTCGCGCGCCGCCGACTTCAAACGCTGTCCGCTGCTGTACCGGTTCCGGGCGATCGACCGGATCCCCGAGGTCCCGTCGCGGGCCCAGCTGCGCGGCAGCGTCGTCCACGCAGCCCTCGAGGCGTTGTTCGCGCTGCCGGCCGCCGAGCGGCGGCCCGGACCCGCCGGCGAGCTGGTGGCACCGGCGTGGCAGCGGCTGCTCGAGGAGGCACCCGACCTCGCCGACGTGATCGGCCCGGGCGAGCGCGACCGGTTCCTCACCGAGGCCCGCGCCCTCGTCGCCCGCTACTTCGCACTCGAGGATCCCACCGGGTTCACCCCGCAAGCGTGCGAGCTGCGCGTGGAAACCGAACTGGACGACGGGCTGCGGCTGCGGGGCTTCGTCGACCGGATCGACATCTCCCCCCAGGGGCTGGTGCGCGTGGTCGACTACAAGACCGGCCGGGCACCCCGCGAGACCGGCGAGGCGGCGGCGCTGTTCCAGCTGAAGTTCTACGCGCTGATGGTGCTGCGCACCCGCGGGGTGGTGCCGGCGCGGCTGCGGCTGCTGTACCTGGCGGACGGACAGGTGCTCGACTACACCCCCGACGGGGACGAACTGCGCCGCTTCGAGGGCACCGTGCGCGCCCTCTGGGCGGCCGTGCGCACCGCGACCGACGCACGGGACTTCCAGCCCAACCCGGGGCCGCTGTGCCGGTGGTGCGATCATCGGGTGCGGTGCCCGGCATTCGGCGGCACCGCCCCGCCCTATCCGGGCCGGCCGGACGAGCCCGCCGGCGCGGCCCGTCCAGAGGAGGAAACGAGCGAGTGAGCGACGCGGCGTACTTCGTGCCGATCGACGGCGGCCCCGGCGACGGGGGCACTGCCGTCGAACGGTTTCGGCCCACCGCCCATACGGTCAGCACGTGGGCACCGACGATGCAGCACGGCGCCCCGCCGTCGGCGCTGCTGGCCCGCGCCCTCGAACGCTGCGGCCGCCGCCCCGACGCCCGACTGACCCGCATCTGCGTCGAACTGCTCGGCCCGGTGCCGCTGACCGAGATCGAGGTCCGCACCCGCATCGACCGCCCCGGCCGCAAGGTCGAACTCGTCGTCGCCGAGCTGTGGGCCGCCGGCCCGGACGGCACCCCCCGAGCGGTGGCCCGTGGCACCGCCTGGCGCATGCAGACCGCCGACCTGCCCGAGGTCGCCCACGCCGCGGACGCGCCGCTGCCGCCGCCGGCGCAGGGCGTCGTCGAACACCCCGGCTCGGCGTTCTGGCAGACCGGATTCGTGCGCACCCTGGACTGGCGCACGATCACCCCGATCGGGGCGCCGGGGCCGTCGGCGGCGTGGCTGCGCACCGACCTGGCGCTCGTCGAGGGCGAGGCCCCGACCCCGGTCGAGCGGCTGTTCACCGTCGCCGATGTCGCCAACGGCGTCGGTTCCAAACTCGACCCCGCCGTCTGGACCTTCCTCAACACCGACCTGACGGTGCACCTGTTCCGGGAACCGGTCGGCGAGTGGGTCGGCATCAGCGCCGAGACGTCCACCGGCCCGGACGGGGTGGGCATGACCGCCGGGGTGCTGTACGACGAGGACGGCGCCGTCGGACGGATCGCGCAAACCGTGCAGGTCCGCCCCCGCTGACCCCGCCGCGGGCACCGATCACCGGGCGGGCGCCGGCGGACCGTGCCACACTCGACCGGACATTTCGGTCGGCACCAGGGGAGGACGACATGCCCGCGACCGGTCCCCACCGCAGAGCCCGCGCCGCCACCGCCGCGCTGCGCACGGCACCGTGGTGGACGTCCGTGCTCCTCGGACTCGTCTGCCTGCTGCTCGGCCTGCTGCTCACGACGAGACCGCTGACCTCACTGTCCGCGCTGGGCCTGCTCATCGGCCTGGCCGCGATCACCGCCGGCACCGCCGACCTGCTCGCCACGTACCGCTCCCACGCCGGGGCGGCGGCGACCGCCACCGCCCTCGCCTGGATCGGGTTCGGCATCGCCGTCCTCGCCTGGCTCGGCCGGGCCCTGGATCTGCTCGCCCCCGCCGTCGCGCTCGCCCTCGTCGTCGGCGGCGCCCTGCGTCTGGTCCGCGCCGCCCGCGGCGACCTCGACGAGCGACTCACCACCGCAGTCCTCGGCCTCGCCGACATCGTGTTCGGTGTCCTCGCCTGGCGCTGGCCCGACGTCACGGTCCTCGTCGTCGCCTTCCTGTTCGGCATCCGCACCGTGTTCTTCGGCCTCGCCCGCATCGGCGACGGACTCGCCGCCCTCGACGA
>NZ_PCZU01000284.1:7341-24494 GCF_002887785.1 Rhodococcus sp. ENV425 | reverse complement strand
CCCCCGGACCCACCCCGACGGCGCCCCGCCGCACCCCGGCCCGGTACCGGCGACCGGCCGTGGCGGTTCTCGCGCTGCTCGTGGCCGTCGCCGCAGCCGGCGTGGCGGTCCGCCTCCGCGCCGGCTCCCCCGTCGTCGACGCGTTCTACACCGCACCGCACCGGATGCCCGATCATCCCGGCGCGCTGCTGCGCGCCGAACCGTTCACCCGCGCCGTCCCCGACGGCGCCGAGGCCTGGCGCATCCTCTACACCACCACCCGCGACGACGACCAGCCCGCCGTGGCCAGCGCCCTGGTCGTGGTCGCGAAGAACGCCCCGCCCGGACCTCGACCGGTGATCGCCTGGGCCCACGGGACCACCGGTTTCGCCGAACCCTGTGCGCCCACCCTCCTCGACGACCCGCTCGGCGCCGGCGCCCTGCCCGCCGAGTCCGCGCTCCTCGACCGCGGCTGGGCCCTGGTGGCCACCGACTACGTCGGCCTGGGCACCGCAGGCCCGCACCCGTACCTGATCGGGCAGGGCGAAGGACGCTCGGTGCTCGACGCTGTGCGTGCGGCCCACCGCCTCGACCACCTCGACCTCGCCGACCGCACCGTCGTCTGGGGGCACTCCCAGGGCGGGCACGCGGCCCTGTGGGCGGGGCTGCTCGCCCCCACCTACGCCCCGGACACACCCGTCGCCGGGATCGCCGCGATGGCCCCCGCCAGCGACACCGTCGCGCTGACCACCGGACTCGACACCGTTCCCGGCGGCAGCGTGTTCGCCTCGTACGTCCTCGCCGCCTACACCGCGGTCTACGACGACGTCGACGGCGACACCTACGTCGGGCCCGCCGCCCGCACCCTCGTGCGCGAGATGGCGACAAGGTGCCTGTCCGAACCCGCCGTCTACGTCTCGGTCCTGTCGGCACTCTCGCTCAGTCGCGACCGGTCCGTGCTGCGCACCGACCCCACCACCGGACCCCTCGGCCGCCGCCTCGCGGAGAACGTCCCCACCGGCACGACGGCCGTGCCCGTCCTGCTCGCGCAGGGCGCCACCGATTCCCTCGTCACCGCCGCCGTGCAGGACGGCTACGTGCGCGACCGCTGCGCCGAGAACTGGGCCCTGGACTACCGCAGCTATCCCGGCCGGGACCACCTCGGGCTCGTCGCCGAGGACTCCCCGCTCGTACCCGAACTACTCACCTGGACCGAACAGCGTCTCGTCGGCATCGCCGCCCCCGGCACCTGCCCCGGGCGCTGACGCGCCGGACGCTCGGCCGCGGCTACTCGGCGCCGCGCATCGCGCGGCACGACCGGATGTCCGTCGCCAGGATCGCCCGCGCCCCGATCTCGGCGAGCCGATCCATCACCGCGTTGTGACCCTTGCGCGGCACCATCGCCCGCACCGCCACCGACGAGTCGTCGGCGAGCGGTGAGATCGTCGGCGACTCCAGACCCGGAGTGATCTGCACCGCCTCGTCGAGAACCGGCTTGGGGCAGTCGTAGTCGAGCATCACGTACTGCTGCGCGAACACCACGCCCTCGATGCGGGCGACGAGCTGGTTGCGCGCCGAATCGCCGCGGCTCGCGCCCTCCTGCTCGATCAGCACGCCCTCCGAGTCGCACAGCGACTCCCCGAACGCCACCAGATCGTGCTGGCGCAGCGTCCGGCCGGAGCCGACGACGTCGGCGATCGCGTCGGCCACCCCCAGCTGAATGGAGATCTCCACCGCGCCGTCGAGGCGGATGACCGTCGCCTCGATCCCCCGCGCCGTCAGATCACGGCGGACCAGGTTGGGGTACGACGTCGCGATCCGCAGGCCGGCGAGGTCCTCGATCTTCCAGTCCCGGCCCTTCGGCGCCGCGTAGCGGAAGGAGGAGTACCCGAACCCCAGAGCGAGCCGCTCGGTGACCGGCGCCGCCGAATCCAGCGCCAGGTCACGGCCGGTGATGCCCAGATCGAGCTCGCCGGAACCGACGTAGATGGCGATGTCCTTCGGGCGCAGGAAGAAGAACTCGACGTCGTTGACCGGGTCGATAACGGTCAGGTCGCGCGAGTCGGTGCGGCGCCGGTATCCGGCCTCGCGCAGGATTTCGGCGGCGGACTCGGACAGCGAGCCCTTGTTCGGAACTGCGACGCGCAGCATGGACGGTCCTTTCGGCAACGGTGCGAAGAGCAGGGAAGGAAAATGCGGAAGGTCTCGCGGGCACGACGGCCGGCCCCGGGGCGGCTGCCCGACGGCGAGCCGTCACACATGCCCGACGGCGAGCCGTCACAGATGCCCGACGGCGAGCCGTCACAGATGCTTGTAGACGTCCTCGAGCTTCAGACCCCGCCCGACCATCAGCACCTGCACCCAGTACAGCAACTGCGAAATCTCCTCCGCCAGCTGCTCGTCGCTCTGGTACTCGGCGGCGATCCACACCTCGCCGGCCTCCTCGATCACCTTCTTGCCCTGCGCATGGACGCCGGCGTCCAGGGCGGCAACGGTGCCGGACCCCTCGGGACGGGTGACGGCACGCTCGGACAGCTCGGCGAACAGGGAATCGAAGGTCTTCACGGGGGTTCATTGTTTCATGACCGCAGCGTGCTCCCGCACCCAGTGCCGCGACCGCCCCGGGCGCCCGGCCCGGACCGTCAGAACTCGAGGGCGAGGCCGCTGTCGAACCGGCGGCGCCGCCCGGTGCGCGGATCGTCGAACTCGACGGTCCGCGCCAGCAACCGCAGCGGATCCGAGAAATCGTCCGGCGCGCGGCGCCGGAACCGCGGATAGAAGTTGTCCCCGACGATTGGTATCCCCAGCGAGCTCAGGTGCAGCCGCAGCTGATGGGTGCGCCCGGTCCGCGGATGCAGCCGGTACCGGGCCAGGTCCCCGCGCCGGTCGAGCAGCTCGATCCGCGTCTCGGAGTTCGGCTCGCCGGGCTCCTCCACGGCCGTGAGCTCGCCGTGCCGCTTACGGATCCGGCTGCGCACCGTGCGGGGGAACTCGAGTCCCGGCCGGTACGGGGCGATCGCCTCGTACACCTTGCGCACCCGCTGCCGCTCGAACAGCTGCTGGTACGGCCCCCGCAATCCCGGATCGGTGGTGCACAGCAGCACGCCCGCCGTCATCCGGTCCAGGCGGTGCACCGGAACCAGGTCCGGCAGCCCGAGTTCCCGGCGCAGCCGCACCACCACCGTCTCCCGGATGTGCGCGCCCCGCGGGATCGTCGCCAGGAAGTGCGGCTTGTCCACGACGAGGAGCCCCTCGTCGCGGTGCAGGACCGTCACCGGGAACGGCACCGGCACCTCCGGCGGCGGCTCCCGGTAGAAGTACACGAACCGGCCCGGCTGGTACCGGGTCTGCGCGGTCACCGGCCGGCCGTGCTCGTCGACGAGCTCACCGGCCGCGACGTGGCGGTGCCAGTCCTCGCCGGGCTCGGCGCCGCGCAGGAACCCGAGGATCGTGGGGGCGGGATCGGTGACGGGCAGCCGCAGCCGGTCCGGGCCGAGACCGTCGCGTACCGGCAGCGGCGACGCAGCCACCGTCAGGGCCCGACCGGGTCCGGCACGCACGCCTCGCACACCAGGCTCAGCTCCCGGCCGTTGACGTCCGGGTGGTTGCGGTAGCGCGAGGTCGGCGCCCGGCACAGCGTGCACCGGCCCAACACCGCCGCCGCGTCCGAGAACTCGACGTTCGTGCGGCCGTCGAAGACGTACAGCGAACCCTCCCACAGCCCGTCGTCGCCGAACGTCTCCCCGTACCGGACGATGCCGCCGTCGAGCTGATACACCTGCTCGAACCCGCGGTTGCGCATCAACGCGGACAGCACCTCGCAGCGCACCCCGCCCGTGCAATAGGTCACCACCGGATGTGACTTGAGGTGGTCGTAGCGGCCGCTGTCGAGCACCGACACGAACTCGCGCGTGGTCCCCACATCCGGCACGACCGCCCCGCGGAACCGGCCGATCTCCGCCTCGAACGCGTTGCGCCCGTCGAAGAACACCACCTCGTCGCCGCGCTCGCCGATCAGCTCGTGCAGCCCGTGCGGCGACAGGTGCACCCCACCGCCGACCACCCCGTGCTCGTCGACCTTCAGCTCGTGCGGCGCCCCGAAGGTCACGATCTCCGGCCGTACCCGCACCGACAGGCGCGGAAAGTCCCGCCCCGTGCCGTCCGACCACTTGATGTCGGCGTCGGCGAACGGCGCGTATGCGCGGGTGCCGCGCACGTACCGCTTGACGTCGGCGATGTCGCCCCCGACGGTGGCGTTGATGCCGTGCTCGGAGATCAGGATGCGACCGGTGAGATCGTTCGACGCCGCCAGGGTGTGCTGCCACAAGCGGATCGCCTCCGGATCGGCCAGCGGCGTGAACCGATAGAACAACACGATCTTCGGGATCGCCACCTCAGCACGCCCCCGGCAGGTGCAGCGCGTGCAGGTCCGCGACGGTCAGCCCGTCCAGGGTCTCGCGGAACACCCGCCGTGGCGAGGTCGGCACCTCCGTCAGCGACGGCACCACGAGCACCGTGCAGCCCGCGGCCTCCGCCGCCGCCGCCCCGGTGGGCGAGTCCTCCACCGCCAGGCACTGCGCCGGCTCGAGCCCCAGCAGCTGCGCCGCCCGCAGGTACGGAGCCGGATCCGGCTTGCCGGCCGGCACCTCGTCGCCGCACACCGAATGGTCGAAGTGCTCGCGCCCGAGCGTGTCCAGGGCGAACTCGCACAACGTCCGGTCGGTGTTGGTCACCAGCGCCGACCCGAGCCCGGCGGCGCGCACGGCCCCCAGCGTCCGACGCGCCCCGGGCCGCCACGGCAGCCCCTGCGCGAACAGCTCCCCCATGCGCCCGTACAGCCACGCCTTCGCCGCGGCCAGGGCGTCGGGATCCGGTTCGAGATCCAGCGACGCGAACACCGTCCGCAATGCGAACGCGCTCGACGCCCCGATCGTCGCCCGCCGTGTCTCGTCCGCCATCGGCCCGCCCAGGCGCAGCGACAGCTCCCGGATCCCGATGTCCCACAGCGTTTCCGATTCGAGCAGGGTGCCGTCCATGTCCCACAGGACGGCCCGCAGCGTCGACGTGGTCACCGCACTAGACATTGAAGTACTTCGCCTCCGGGTGATGCAGGACGAACGCGTCGGTGGACTGCTCCGGATGCAGCTGCAGCTCCTCCGACAGCTCCACCCCGATCCGGCCCGGTTCGAGCAGCTCGACCAGCTTGACGCGGTCCTCGAGATTCGGGCACGCCCCGTACCCGAACGCGAACCGCGCCCCGCGGTAGCCGAGCTTGAAGAACTCGGCCACGTCCGCCGGATCCTCCTCGGCCAGGGTGTGGCCGCCGGCGAGCACCAGCTCCTCCCGGACTCGCCGGTGCCAGTACTCGGCCAGCGCCTCGGTCAGCTGCACACCGATGCCGTGCACCTCCAGATAGTCCCGGTAGGAGTTCGACGCGAACAACTCGTTCGCGAAGTCCGCGATCGGCTGCCCCATCGTCACCAGCTGGAACGGCAGCACGTCCACCTGCCCCTCGGCCCGCGCATCCGCCCGCGACCGCACGAAGTCGGCGATGCACAGGAACCGGCCGCGCTGCTGCCGCGGATACGTGAACCGGTAGCGCTCGGCGGCATCCGGATGCGGCTCCGCCAGCACCACCACGTCGTCGCCCTCCGACACCGCCGGGAAGTACCCGTACACCACCGCAGCGTGCGCCAGGATCCCCTCGGTGGACAGCCGGTCCAGCCAGTACCGCAGCCGCGGCCGGCCCTCGGTCTCCACCAGCTCCTCGTAGGTGGGCCCGTCCCCGGTGCGCTGCCCGCGCAGCCCCCACTGCCCCAGGAACAGCGCCCGCTCGTCGATCAGGCCGGCGTAGTCGGCCAGCGCCACCCCCTTGACCACCCGGGTGCCCCAGAACGGCGGGGTGGGCACCTCGAGGTCGGCGGCCACATCGGAGCGCTCCGGGACCTCGACCGGCGTCTCGGCGGCCTTGCGCTTCTCCGCGATCCGCCGCGACCGCTCGTGCCGGGCCTTGCGCTCGGCGGCCTTCTCCCGCGCCGCGATCGCCTCCGGGCTGTCCGCCGCCGGGCCCTCGCCGCGCTTGACGGCCATGACCCGGTCCATCAGATGCAGGCCCTCGAACGCATCACGCGCGTAGGACACCTGCCCCTCGTAGATCTCGGCCAGGTCGTTCTCCACGTAGGAGCGGGTCAGCGCGGCACCCCCGAGCAGCACCGGGAACCGGTCCGCCACCCCGCGATGGTTGAGCTCCTCGAGGTTCTCCTTCATCACCACGGTCGACTTCACCAACAGCCCGGACATGCCGATCACGTCGGCGTTCTTGTCCACCGCCGCGTCCAGGATCGTCGCGATCGGCTGCTTGATGCCGAGGTTGACCACCTCGTAGCCGTTGTTGCTCAAGATGATGTCGACGAGGTTCTTGCCGATGTCGTGCACGTCGCCCTTGACGGTGGCCAGCACAATCCGGCCCTTGCCCTCGTCGCCGGTGGACTCCATGTGCGGCTCGAGATGCGCGACCGCCGCCTTCATCACCTCGGCGGACTGCAACACGAACGGCAGCTGCATCTGCCCCGAGCCGAACAGCTCCCCGACCGTCTTCATCCCCGACAGCAGCGTGTCGTTGATGATCGCCAACGGCGGGGTCGTCTGCATCGCCTCGTCCAGATCCGCCTCGAGCCCGTTGCGCTCGCCGTCGACGATCCGCCGCTCGAGCCGCTCGAACAGCGGCAGCGCGGCCAGCTCCTGCGCGCGGGACTCCCGCGACGACGCCGCCGACACCCCCTCGAACAGCGCCATCAGCTTCTGCAGCGGGTCGTAACCCTCGCGCCGCCGGTCGTACACCAGATCCAGCGCCGTCTCGCGCTGCTCGTCCGGGATCCGCGCCATCGGCAGGATCTTCGACGCGTGCACGATCGCCGTGTCCAGCCCCGCCTGCACACACTCGTGCAGGAACACCGAGTTCAGCACCTGCCGCGCCGCGGGGTTCAGGCCGAACGACACATTCGAGATGCCCAGGGTGAAGTGCACCCGCGGATGCCGCCGCTTGATCTCGCGGATCGCCTCGATCGTCTCGATGGCGTCCCGGCGGACCTCCTCCTGACCGGTGGAGATCGGGAACGTCAGGGCGTCGACGATGATGTCCTCCTCGCCGAGCCCCCACCTGCCGGTCAGATCCGCGATCAGCCGCTCGGCGATACGCACCTTGTGCTCGGCGGTGCGGGCCTGGCCCTCCTCGTCGATGGTCAACGCCACCACCGCGGCGCCGTGCTCGACGACGTGCTCCATGATCCGCTCGAACCGCGAACCGGGGCCGTCGCCGTCCTCGTAGTTCACCGAGTTCACCGCGCACCGGCCCCCGAGATGCTCGAGGCCGGCCCGGATCACGTCCGGCTCCGTCGAGTCGATCATGATCGGCAACGTCGACGCCGTCGCCAGCCGGCCCGCCAGGTCCGCCATGTCGACGGCGCCGTCGCGGCCCACATAGTCCACGTTCAGATCCAGCAGGTGCGCGCCGTCGCGGATCTGGTCCTTCGCGATGTCCAGGCACTTCTGGTGGTCCCCGGCGAGCATCGCCTCCCGGAACGCCTTCGACCCGTTCGAATTGGTGCGCTCCCCGATCATCAGGATCGACGAGTCCTGCTCGAACGGCACCGCCGAGTACAGCGACGACACGCCCGGCTCCGGCCGGGGGCCGCGCTCGGCGCGCTCGGTCGCGTGCACCGCCTCGGCGACCTGCCGGATGTGCTCGGGGGTGGTGCCGCAGCAGCCGCCGACCAGCGCCAGACCGAACTCGGCGACGAATCCGCTCAGCGCCTCCGCCAGCTCTTCCGGCGTCAACGGGTACTCGGCGCCGTTCGCTCCCAGCACCGGCAGGCCCGCGTTCGGCATCACCGACACCGGCAACCGGGCGTGCTTGGACAGATGCCGCAGGTGCTCGCTCATCTCCTCCGGGCCGGTCGCACAGTTCAGCCCGATCAGATCGATGCCCAGGGGTTCGAGCGCCGTCAGGGCCGCCCCGATCTCGCTGCCGAGCAGCATCGTGCCGGTCGTCTCCATCGTCACGTGGGTGACGATCGGGATGCGCCGGCCCGCCCGCTCCATCGCGCGGCGGCTGCCGACGATCGCGGCCTTCGCCTGCAGCAGGTCCTGACAGGTTTCGACGAGGATGGCGTCGGCGCCGCCGTCGAGCATGCCCAGCGCCGACTCGGTGTAGGCGTCGCGCAGCGTGGCGAACGGGGCGTGACCGAGGGTGGGCAGCTTCGTGCCCGGACCCATCGAGCCGAGCACGAACCGGCCCATGCCGTCCGGGCCGGGACCCATCTCGTCGGCCACCTCCCGGGCCAGGCGGGCGCCGCGTTCGGACAGGTCACGGATGCGATCGGCGATGTCGTAGTCGGCGAGATTGGGCAGGTTGCAGCCGAAGGTGTTGGTGGAAATGGCATCCGCCCCGGCCTCGAAGTACGCCCGGTGGATCCCCCGGATGACGTCGGGCCGGGAGTCGTTGAGAATCTCGTTGCACCCCTCGAGGCCGCGGAAGTCGTCCAGACTCAGATCCGCGGCCTGCAACATCGTGCCCATCGCCCCGTCTCCCACGACAACGCGCTGCGAAAGCGCATCGAGCAAGGCAGAGTGCAATGGGGTGGACATGCGCTCCAGACTAGTGGGCGGCCCGTCCGGCTCTCGCCGTAGGCTGGACAGGTGAGTGCAAGCGAGTTCGCCGAGACCCCGGAACCGGACGTGCCGACCCTGCGTGACCCGGTGCTGGTCGCCGCGTTCGAAGGGTGGAACGACGCCGGGGACGCGGCCAGCGGCGCCGTCGAACACCTCGAGCTCATCTGGGACGCCGAACCGTTCGCCGAACTGGACTCCGAGGACTACTACGACTACCAGGTCAACCGCCCCATGGTGCGTCTCGTCGACGGCGTCACCCGCGAGATCGAATGGCCCGCCACCCGCCTGTCGGTGTGCTCACCCCCCGGCAGCGACCGCGACGTGGTGCTGCTGCGCGGCATCGAACCCAACATGCGCTGGCGCAGCTTCTGCGACGCCATCATCGAGCTCGCCGACGAGATCGGCGTGCACACCGTCGTCATCCTCGGCGCCCTGCTCGCCGACACCCCGCACACCCGGCCCGTCCCCGTCACCGGCACCGCCTACAGCACCGACGCCGCCAAACGCTTCAACCTGGAAGGCTCCCGGTACGAGGGCCCCACCGGCATCGCCGGGGTCCTGCAGGATGCGTGTGTCCGCGCCGGCGTGCCCGCCGTGTCGTTCTGGGCCGCCGTCCCCCACTACGTGTCGCAACCCCCCAACCCCAAGGCCACCGTCGCGCTGCTGCGCCGTGTCGAGGACGTCCTCGACCTCGAGGTGCCTCTCGGCGAACTGCCGATCCTCGCCGAAGAGTGGGAACAGACCGTCACCGCGATGACGGAGGACGATGAGGAGATCGCCGAATACGTGCGGGCCCTCGAGGAACGCGGCGACGCCGAATCCGACATCTCCGAGGTCATCGCCAAGATCGACGGCGACGCCCTCGCCGCCGAATTCGAACGCTACCTGCGGCGACGGGGCCCCGGCGGCTTCACCCAGTGAGCGCGGCACGCGCCTCGCTGCAGCGTGCCGCCCTCTACGCCGGAGGATTCCTCGGACCCTTCGGCGGTGGAGTCGTGGCGTCCGTGCTGCCGGAGATCGGCGCGGCCACCGGCGTGAGCGCCGGCGCGGCCGCGAGCACGCTCACCGCGTACCTCGGGCCGTTCGCGCTGACCATGCTCGTCTCCGGCACCCTCGGGGCACGGTGGGGACGGGTCCGCACCGTCCGCACGGCGTACATCGCGTACACCTGCGCGTCGCTGGCGTCCGCGCTCGCCCCGACCCTCGGGCTGCTGCTCGCGTCCCGCGCGTTGCAGGGCGTGGCCAACGCCTTCACCACCCCGCTGCTGCTCGCCGCGCTCGCCGCGATCGTGCCGCGGGCGCGGCTGGGCCGCGCCCTGGGCCTGTTCGGGGCGATGCAGGCCGCCGGGCAGACCTCGGCCCCGCTCGTCGGGGGCCTGGCCGCCGAGGTCGACTGGCGGTGGGCGTTCGTCGTGATCGCCGCCGCCGCCGCCGTCCTCGCCGTGATCGGGCTGCCCGAACAGCTGACCGCCCCCACCGGAGAGCCGCCGCCGCGGCTGCGCGACGCGCTGCGCCCCGACGTGTTGCGCATCGGTGTCGTCGCACTGCTCGGCTGGGGCGCCCTCGGCGGCCTGAACTTCCTGCTCGCCTTCCGCGCCGAGGACGTCTTCGGCCTGACCCCCACCCAGCGGGGCCTGCTCCTGACCGGATTCGGGGTCGCCGGCATCCTCACCGCCCGCCGCGTCGGCACCCTCATCGACCGCATCGGCGCCCGCCGCACCGTCCTGCTCGGCGCACTCGCCGGCGCCGCCCTCGTCGTCGTCGCCGGCACCGCCGGACTGCTGTGGCTGGTCGCGGCCGCCTGGTTCGTCGCCGGCATCGCCTCGCAGTGCGTGCTCGTCGGTGTCAACGCCGCGGTCCTCGGCTCCCGGGGCCGCAACCGCGGCGGCGCCGTCTCCGTGGTGCAGGCCTTCCGGTTCTCCGGCGGCGCCGTCGCCCCGCTGGCGCTGACGCCGCTCTATGCCGCGGCGCCGGTCGCGAGCTTCGTCGTGCCCGCCCTCGTGCTCGCCGTCGTCGCCCCGCTGGCGATGCCACGCCGCGACACCGCCCCCGGCTGACACCCCCACCCCGGCGGCGGTGAGCACTTCCTGACCGCCGCGTAACCCCGGTGCCGCCGATCCGTCACCGCCCCCGGCAACCCTGGACGCATGACCCCAACCGCGTCGCACCCCCACGGCCCGCGCCGACGGCTGCTCGTCGTCGGCAACGGCATGGCCGGCGCCCGCACCGTCGAGGAGATCCTCGCGCGCGGCGGCCGGGACCAGTTCGAGATCACGATGATCGGCGACGAGCCGTACGGCAACTACAACCGGATCATGCTCTCCCACGTGCTGGCCGGCCAGGCCGACGTCGACGACGCCGAACTCGTCCTCAACCCCATGAGCTGGTACCGGGAGAACGGAGTCACCCTCCACGCCGGCGACCGCGCGACCCACCTCGACCGGTTCGGCAAGGTCGTCACGTGCGAATCCGGCCGGCAGGTCCCCTACGACCTGCTCGTCGTCGCGACCGGGTCGAACACCTTCTTCCCCAACATGGACGGCCTGCGCGAACCCGACGGCCGGCTCGGCCGCGGCGTCTTCGGCTTCCGCACCCTCGCCGACACCAACGGCATGCTGCAGATGGCCGACGCCCACGACGACGTCCGCGCCGTCGTCGTCGGCGGCGGCCTGCTCGGCCTCGAAGCCGCCTACGGGCTGCGCACCCAGGGCCTGACCGTCACCGTGGTGCACTCGCCCACCCACCTGATGAACCAGCAACTCGACGAACGCGGCGGCCGGGTGCTGCGCACCGAGATCGAGAAACTCGGCATCACCGTCCACACCGGTACCCGCACCACCGCCGTCCTGCGCGACGACCACAGCCGGGTCACCGGCGTGCAGTTCGCCGACGGCACCGTCGTCGACACCGACATGGTCGTGGTCACCGCCGGCATCCGCCCCAACACCGAATTCGCCCGTGCCGGCGGCATCGTCGTCGAACGCGGCATCGTCGTCGACGACCAGATGCGCTGCGAAGAGGAGTCGAGCATCTACGCCGTCGGCGAGTGCGCCCAGCACCGCGGCGAGGTGTACGGCCTGGTCGCCCCGGTATGGGAGCAGGCGGTCGTCCTCGCCGAGCACCTCACCGGTGCGAATGCGCACGCCGCCTACCAGGGATCCCGCACCAGCACCAAGCTCAAGGTCGCCGGCATCGACGTCGCCTCGATGGGGATCAAGGAACCCGAGCACGAGGACGACGAGTTCGTCCAGTTCTACGATCCGCGCAGCGGCATCTACAAGAGCATCGTCGTGCGCGACGGCCGGCTCGTCGGCGCGATGCTGCTCGGCGACGTGAGCAAGGCCGCCACCCTCGCCCAGGCCTTCGACGGCAAGCTCGAGATCCCGGCGGACCGCGCGGCGCTGCTGTTCGACCTCGGCGACCCGCAGGGCGCCGACGTCGCCGCAGACCTGCCGGACGAGACCCAGGTGTGCAACTGCAACGGCGTCAGCAAGGGCGACATCGTCGCGTGCGTCCACGACGGCGCCGACACCCTCGTGCAGGTGTGCGCCCGCACCCGCGCCGGGAAGGGCTGCGGCTCGTGCAAGGGCCTGGTCGCCGACATCGTCGCCTGCGCCGCCGGCGGCGCCCTCGCCGAGGACCCCGCCGCGAACTGGTACGTGCCGTGCATCCCGCTCGCCAAACCGGACCTGATCGCCGAGATCCGCCGCCGCGACCTGCGCGCGGTCTCCCAGGTCTTCGCCGAACTCGCCACCGGCGGTCGCGAGGATGCCACTGCCAAGATGCCGCTCGCGTCGCTGCTGCGTACCGTGTGGGGCCCCGACTGGGTCGACGAACGGGGTGCGCTGTTCATCAACGACCGTGTCCATGCCAACATCCAGCGCGACGGCACCTTCTCCGTGGTGCCGCAGATGAAGGGCGGGGTCACCACCCCGGACCAGCTGCGCCGCATCGCCGACGTCGCCGACAAGTACGGCGTGCCCATGGTCAAGGTCACCGGCGGCCAACGCATCGACCTGCTCGGCATCCGCAAGGAGGACCTGCCCAAGGTGTGGGCCGACCTGGACATGCCCTCCGGATACGCCTACGGCAAGAGCTTCCGCACTGTCAAGACCTGTGTCGGCAGCGACTTCTGCCGGTTCGGTCTCGGCGACTCGACCGCCCTCGGCATCGCGCTCGAGGAGCGCTTCCAGGGGCTCGAGACACCCGCCAAGCTGAAACTCGCCGTGGCCGGATGCCCCCGCAACTGCTCGGAGGCGCTGTGCAAGGACTTCGGCGTCGTCGCGGTCGGCGACGGCCGCTGGGAGATCTACGTCGGCGGCGCCGCCGGCGCCCACGTCCGCAAGGGCGACCTGCTCGCCACCGTCGGCTCCGGCGAAGAAGTCCTCGCCCTCGCCGGCCGGTTCATCCAGCACTACCGCGAGAACGCCAAGTGGCTCGAACGGACCTACGACTTCGTGCCCCGCATCGGCATCGACCGGCTCCAGGCACTGCTGGTCCGAGACGAGGAGGACATCGTGACCGGACTCGACGAACGCATCGGCACGGCCGTGGCGGGATACCGGGACCCCTGGCTCGAACGGACCACCCCGAAGTCGCCGGCGCAGTTCAGCCCCGCGCTGCCGTTGCTCCCGCTGCCGCAGGTGCCGGTCCGATGACCACGACCGAAAGCCGGACCACCGCAATGGAGTACGCGGTCGGCGCGTTGACCGACCTGACCCCGGGCGAAGGCCGCACGTACACGGTGGGCGGACGGCAGATCGCCGTGTTCCTGCTCGGCGACGGCGCCGTCCGAGCCCTGGACGCGGTGTGCCCGCACCGGGGCGGACCGCTCGCCGACGGACAGATCGACGACGACCTCGTCGTATGCCCCCTGCACCAGTACGCGTTCGTGTTCGACACCGGCCGATGCACCGCGCCCGGCATCGACCCGGTCCGCACCTACCCGGCGCGCGTGCACGACGGGCGGATCGTCGTCACCGTCGGGTGAGCGAGGGGTGGCTGTCGCGCCACCAGCAGAACACGTACAGCGTCAGAGCCGCGACGAGGGCGGTGACCACCCACATGGTCACCGCCACGTCGACCCACGACCCGATCGGCGGTGAGCCCGGCAGGATGCCCCGCAGCGGCACCACCGCGAACAGCATCGCCGCCATCCACGCCAGCATGTCGGTCTCCACCGCGCGGCGCCGCCGGAACGTCTGTACCGCGACGAACGCGGCCAGGACCGCGAGGACAACCATCATCAGCAGCAGGATCGCCGCGTACACGAGAGTGCCTCCGGTGCGCGTGAACACCACCTCGGTGCCGTCGACGCCATCGGGAAAGCCGAGCTCCGGAGCGGCGACGACGGTCCCCTGGTCGATCGCCCACCCGTCGATGCGGCCGTCGATCAACACGTCCGACGGCACCGGTTCTCGCTCCGACCCCTCCCCCACATCGGCCTCCACGACGACCGGCGTGACATCGAAGGTGTCGAACGGCCAGCGGATCGCCTGGCCGCGCGCAAGCAGTTCCACCGGGTAGCCGACGGGCACGGAATGGGCCGGGAAGAACAACTCCGACTGTGAGACGGCCGGCACGAGCAACACACTCAGCGGCACGGCGAGCGTGGCCCCGTTCGCATCGAGAAACGAGTCCCCGGGATAGATGGTGACCTCCGCATGCACCCGGTCGACCGTCGGCTGCAGCGACTTCATCGTCACCACCACGAGCACCGAGTCGGCATCGACGTCAACCGGCCGCCATTCCCGCGACTCGTGCGTGCTCACCCCGAACAGGACGAGTACGCCCAGGTATGCGGCCGTCACCGCCGCCCCGAGCGACACCAGCAGAGTCCGGCGAGACGGGCGATTCGGACGTGGCGCAGGCATTCCCGGACTGTAGCCCGCTGGGCCGCCGCCGCCGCGTTTGTTCTTGGCGTATTTGGGTGCGGTTTTGTCGTGAAGTGAGGGTGATTTCGGTATTTTTTTTATTTCCGTCAGACTCAGAATATGGATACTACAAAGCGCCAGTCGAGAGCAGGAACCCTCGACTCACCCCAGCCGGCGGCCCGACCCCCTCCTCACGCGTCCGTTCCGCCGTTCCGTCTCCCCCGATCGAATCGGGTTGCCCTCCGGATCAAGATGTCGTGGTGGGGTGCGTGTTGCGGTCTCCTCCCCTGGTCGGGTCGGCCGGATGGCGGTGTGTTCGTGAATTGAAGAGCTTCCGTGTCGTACCGATTACCTATTGTGAAGACATGACAGCATCCGCCCAGCCCACAGAACCGGTCGACAGCGCGCTGGGGCCCCGCCCGGAGCGCCCCATCGACATCTACCGTCGCTCGATCGCCGTGGTGGAAGCGTGTCTGCCCCTGGGCTGGACTGCCACGTCCGACCGCCCCCGCTCCCCTGCCGCCCCCGAGCGCATCCTCGTGACCGCACCCGACGGCGAGTCGGTGTCGTACGCCGTCATCGCGTCCCGCGGAGTGCTCAGCGGGGACGTCGCGCGCATCGCCGCCGAACTGTCCGAGTCCGACCGGGGATTCGTGTGCGCGCACTACCTTTCCGATCCGGTGCGGCGCCAGCTCGACCAGCACGGCATCTCGTACTCCGACGCGACCGGGAATCTCACGCTCGTCGCGTCCCGGCCGGCGATCTGGGTGCGCAACCGGGGCGCCGACGCCGACCCATGGCGCGGGCCCGGCCGTCCGTCGGGCGTGCTCACCGGTGAACCGTCCGAGCGAGTCGTCCGGGCACTTGCCGACTTCACCGGCGAGATGTCGGTGCCGGAACTGATCCGGCTGTCGGGCGCCTCCACCGGCGCCACCTACCGTGTCGTCGAGGTACTCGGGGAGCGGGAGCTGATCCGCCGCATTCCGCGCGGTCCGATCACCATGGTGCACTGGGAGAAGATGCTGCGAGCCTGGGCAGCGGACCGCAAACCCTGTACCACAAGGGGGTTCGCCGCACCGGACGGCGTCGGCACCGTACGGGCCGATCTCTCCGAACCGCTCGACCTGAGCTATGCGATCACCGGCCTCGGCGCCACCGACTACGCGGCCGCCGATCTTCTCGAGGTGTACGCCGACGACCCGGATGCGTTCGCCCAGGCACTCGGTCTGCGCCCCGTCGATCGCGGAGCCGACGTCGTGGTGGCCACGCCGTGGTCGTCGGTGGTGTTCGAGCGGATGCAGCGGCGCGACGGCCTGCGCTTCGCGGCACCGTCCCAGGTCTATGCAGACCTGCTGGCCGGACCGTTCCGCAACCTGAACGCCGCCGAACATCTACTGGCGGCGCTCACCGCCGACCAGAGCGCCTGGCGCCGACCCGTCGGTCGCACCTGACCGCGGTCAGAGGCCCAGCGTGGTGACGGCATTGCCGACGAGTCCGGCGTGCTGGCGGCTGTAGAGCGCCACCATCCGCTCGTCGGAATGCCCCGTCTGCGTCATGATCGTCTGAGTCGTGGCTCCGTTGCGGACGGCCTGGGTGACGAACCCGGCGCGCAGGCTGTGCCCGCCGAGCGTGGCGACCACCTCGGCGGCGAACCCGGCCTGCCGCGCCCGCCGCTGGATCATCGAGTGCACCGACTGCCCGCTCAGGGCACCGCTCCCGACGGCACCGGTGCGGTGGATCGTGCGGAACAGGGGCCGCTCGGCACGCCCCTCCCCCGGCGCCACACCGCGGCAGCAGTGCTCGTCGCCGGCGGCACGATCGTCGGTCAACAGCTCCCGGACCGCGGCCCCACCGTCCGCGTCCCACACGTCGAGCACCTCGCGCCAGCGCCGGTAGGCGCACACCGGACAGGTCCGCGGATCGCGGCCGTACGGAAGCGTGACGGTGCGTCCGCGTGCGTCGCGGTCCGCCTTCGATCGGCGGATCGTCACGTACAGCCCGTCGGACCGATGGGCGACGACGTCGGAGGTGGTGAGGGCGGACAGCTCCGACCGCCGCATCGCGCCGGCCAGTCCGAGCAGCAGCAGGGCGGAGTCGCGGCGCTCGGCTACGCGGTCCGGCCACTCGGTGGCGCCGGCGCGCATCGCTCCGACGATCGCACGGATGTCGTCGGTGAGCAGTGGGGTGCGGCGTGCCGGGGGCGTCGCACGGGTCCGCCGGATGCCGCGCACCACGTCGCGCACCGTCTCGTGGTGTCCCGGTTTCGGCAGGCCTGCGAGGGCGTGCACCTTGTTGATCGTCGCGACCCACCGCGCGAGGGTCGACGGGGCGTAGGCCCAGCGCCCGTCGGGTCGAAGCTCGCCCGCCTTCTCGGTCAGGTACCAGCCCACGAGTTCGGGTGGCGCCGGTAGCGGCACGTGGCCCACGGCGTCGCACCACCGGGCGAACTTGCTCCAGTCGCTGGTCAAGGCCGCTCGGGTGTTGTCCGACGCGGCCTTGGCTCGGAGTCGGCGCATCGCCTCCTCCACCCCGGCGGGAAGTACCGGCGTGGAGATCGACGCCTCGAGGGACGCGTTGCCCGGCAACTGATTCGTCACGGTGACACCCCTCCTCATGCCGAGTCGACCGCCT
>NZ_PCZU01000284.1:7166-7277 GCF_002887785.1 Rhodococcus sp. ENV425 | reverse complement strand
GAGGGACCGGTCCGTTGCGGTTCACACGCCGCAGCGGGGGTCACCCTCCGCGGGTTCGGGCACGCGCGCTTGCGACCGGGCCGGGAACCGTTCCCGGTAGGCGTCGACCGC
>NZ_PCZU01000284.1:1750-7095 GCF_002887785.1 Rhodococcus sp. ENV425 | reverse complement strand
GGTGACGTTCCCCGCCACCCACACTCCGGGGACGTCGGTGCGGCCGGTTGCATCCGCGGGGATGTGCTCTCCGACCCCGGCCGGGTGCTCCACGGCCCGCAGGCCGAGCGCCGCGAGGAAACCGGCGCGCGCCACCATCCGCGGCGCGACCACCAGCGCCTCCCGGGCGATCGTCCCGCCGTTGCTCAGCCGTACCCCGGTGAGGCGGTCGTCGACGATCTCCACGGCGGTCACCTCGCCGTCGACCACCCGGACGCCACGGGCGACCAGCTGCTCCGCCTGCTCGGCGGCAGGCGCCGGCGCGGTGTGGGTGAAGAATGTGACGTCGGCGCTCCACTGCCGGAACAGCAGGGCCTGGTGCACCGACATGGGTCCGCTCGCCAGCACACCGATGGCCCGGTCGCGGACCTCCCAGCCGTGGCAGTACGGGCAGTGCAGCACGTCTCGCCCCCAGCGCGCCCGCAGCCCGGGCACGTCGGGAAGCTCGTCGACCAGCCCGGTGGTCACCAGCAGCCGGCGGGCGCGGGTCACCCGGCCGTCGGACAGGGTCACCTCGAACCCGCTCTCGCGGCGGGTCACGGCGGTCACGTCCGCGTGCACCACGTCACCGCCGTAGCCGCGGACCTCGTCTCGGCCGCGGCCGAGCAGTTCGGCCGGCGGGATCCCGTCCCGGGCCAACAATCCGTGCACGCCCGCAGCCGGAGCGTTGCGTGGGGCGCCCGCATCGATGACGACCACCGACCGCCGCGCCCGGGCCAGCATCAGCCCCGCATTCAGCCCGGCAGCCCCGCCGCCGATCACCACCACGTCGTATTTGTTTCCGAGCAGATCGCTCATCTCGATCACCTCCACGACGACTATGCGAGCCGACGGGAAGAACCCGCAACGTTGTTTGCCGCTATGGCAAAGCGTGGGGCATAGACGACCTCGACCGAGCGCTCGAGACGGTCGGGCCCCGGCTTCGCGCGCTGCGGCGCAAACGCGAGACCACGTTGGCCGATCTCTCGGCGGCGACGGGCATTTCAGTGAGCACCCTGTCCCGACTCGAGTCCGGCACCCGCCGACCGACGCGCGAACTGTTGCTGCCCCTGGCCCGCGTGCACGGGGTGATGCTCGACGAGCTGGTGGGCGCCCCACCGACCGGCGACCCGCGCATTCATCTGCGTCCGATCACTCGTCACGGCATGACCATGGTGCCGCTCACCCGGCGCGCCGGCGGCATCCAGGCGTACAAGCTGGTGATCCCCGCCGACAGCGGCCGTGGGGAACCGGATCCCCAGACCCCTGAGGGCTACGAGTGGCTCTACGTCCTCAACGGACGGCTGCGACTCGTCCTGGGTGAGGACGACCTGGTTCTCGTGCCCGGGGAGGCGGCCGAGTTCGACACTCGCGTGCCGCATTGGTTCGGCGCCGCCGATGCCGAACCGGTCGAGTTCCACAGCCTGTTCGGCAAGCAGGGCGAACGGGCGCACCTTCGTGCCCGACCGGCCTCGAAAATCGTTCCGCACCAGACTGATCCGTAGCCGGGCACCCGGTGCGCCCCGCCCCGGCGGTGGGCCAGGAAGGGCCGACGGGCCACCGCCGAGTCCGTCGCGGCACCCTCCCCACTTTTCGAACCCCCCGCACCCCTGACTCACCATAAGGGGGAGTTATGACGATCAAGCCAACCCATGCATATGTGCGTACCTCTGCCTTTCCCGAGCAACGATTGGACCGATTGCTCGTAACGTTTCGAGTTTCGCATCGCCTCACTAACCTCTTGAACTGGAATTACTATATTTAATTCATTTCATTTCATAATTAGTTTCCTTTTGTGATACGTACGGATAACCCGGATGAACACTCCGGAGTCCGATATCGGGCCCGCGAAGGCCCGGGCGGAAGGTCCCCTCTCCTTGTGGGTGTGGCGGATGGTTTCGTTCGAGAAGCGACCGGGATGGAATATTCGGTAAATTAATGTATTCCGTATGAACCCGATTCCGTAACCGCTTTTCGGCCCCTTCCCCCACCTGATAGATATGGCTGCAACCACTGCCCGAGACGAGGACTCCGTGAGCGAAGCGAGCACCGGCGAATCCCTACCCGACGAGCGCCCGAAGCCGGGACGACCGCGGAAGTACGCGTCCGCCGCCGACCGGGTCCGGGCCTACCGGGAACGGGAACGACAGAAGAGGGAGGCGGCCTCGCTGGCCGAGCCGACCACTCCCCCGGGCCCGGCCGAAGCAGCCACCAACCTGGCGTCCGCCGTCGCCGCACTCCGCACCCTGAGCGCGACGACGCTCGAGCAGTACAGCGCCGTCGCCGCGCAGATCACCGCCGCCGTCGACAAGCTCACCGACCCGGACGCGCTCGAGGCGCAGATGAACCGGGCCACCACGGAACTGGCGAAGGTGAAGGCGGACGCGGACGCCAGGATCGCCCGCCTGCGCGAGCAACTCGCCCAGGCGACCGAGGACCGCGACAACGCGGAGGCCGCCGTCGAGGCCGTCGACCGAGAGCTGGCGGACGCCCGCGCGGCGCACGACACCCGGATCCGGGAACTGGAGACCGCACATCGCGACGAGTCGACGCGAGCGGCCCAGGAGCACGCGGACACCCTGCGCACCTGGCAGGAACGCATCGATGCCACCGCGGCCGCGCACGCCGCGGAGCTCGCCGAGTACCGGTCGACCGTCACCACCCAGCAACAGCAGCTCGCCCGGCTCGAATCGGAACTCGCGACCCTGCGTGACGATCTGGTGCACACCCGCGCCGCCGCGGAGAAAGAGGCAGCCACGGCCGCCGCGGCCACCGCCCGGCTCGACACCGATCTCACCGCGGAACGCGCCCGCGTCGAGAAGCTGCGCGGCGCCCTGGAAGAGGCCCGCATCGCGGCGGCGGCCGCCCAGGCCGCCGAGACCGCGGCCCGCGACCGGGGCGACGAACTTCGGGCCGAGATCGTCGACCTGCGCGGCGAGCGGGATCGGCTACGGGTCGACCTCACCGCGGCGCGCGCCGCAGCGGCCGAGTCCCGCCACGAGGCGGACACGACGCAGACGGCGCCGGTCGAGAGCTGACCGGGCGGCGGGATCCCCGACCCCGGCGACGGCCGGACGCCCATGAGGGGCACGGGCTGCACCTCCGCCCGGGTGTGGCGCGCACGGCACCGGGGGCTGCGCGGCACGAGGGCCGCCCCCGCCTACCCTGTCACGGTGAACGAAACGCAGCCGCCCGCCGGGCCCACCGATCCGGGGGCCGGGGTGCAGCACGACCGGCTCCGGTTGTTCTCGTTCGCGACGGCCGAGAAGCGGGCCGAATACCTCTGGGTGCTGCGTGCTTTCGACCTCGCCCGCGCCAACTACGTGGTGCTGCTGCACGCCGCCGAGGTCGCGGCGATCCTCGAGCGGACCGGCTCGGCGGATCCGGCGGCGGCGCTGTCGGCCCAGGACGTCGCACCGCTGCTCGAGCAGCTGCACGCCTGGGGTGTGCTCGAGCGCAGCTACGACGGCACCCGGGCGGCGTCGCTGGCCGAGTACCGCAACCGGCACTACGTGTATCAGTTCGGCCGGGCCGGTTATCACGCCTTCCGGGCCGTGGAGGATGTGCTGCGGGCGCGCGGCGAGGACGCGTCGCTGTCGCGTCTCGCGCTGGCGGATCTGCTGGCCGACCTGACCGAGCTGGCGGCCGCGAACGCGGCCGGGGACGGAGAGCTCATCTATCGCAAGCTGTCGCGGCTGGACACGACGTTGTCGGACATGGCCGAGCGGGCCGCGGGGTTCTATCTGATGCTCGGTGACCTGGTGCGCACCACCGAGGTCACGCCCGAGTCGTTCCTGGCGCACAAGGATGCGGTGCTGGCGCACATGCGCGAGTTCAGCACGGACCTGGCCCGCTACGCACCGAAGCTGGCGGCCGCGCTGGCACGGGTGCAGGAGACGGGGATCGACCGCATGCTGGGGTTCGCCGCCGCGCACGACGAGCGGGTGCTGCTGCCCGCACCCGAACGGCAGGCGGACTGGCGAGCCCGATGGCGCGGCCTCGAGCGGTGGTTCGTCGGCGCCGGGGACGTGCCGAGCGAGTCGGAGCGGTTGCGGGAGGGCACGATGAGCGCGATCGCGGCGGTGCTGGCGCTGCTGCGCCGGGTGACGGAGACCCGGCGCGGCGGGGTGAGCCGCGAGTCGCAGCTGCGGCACCTGGCCGGCTGGTTCGCGGCCGCGCCGAGCGAGGAGTCGGCGCACGCGCTGTTCGGAGCGGTGTTCGACCTGGGCCGCCCGCGTCACTTCTCCGCCGTGCATCCCGACCCGGAGACGATCCCGGTGACGACGTCGTGGTGGGAAGCGGCACCCGTCCCGATCGCCCGGACGCTGGCCGAGACCGGGCGCACCCCGTCGGCGGGGGCGCCGGCGCGGGTGCAGCGCAACGAATCCGGGATCCGGCGGTTGCGGGAGCGGCAGCTGGCGGCGCAGCGGGCGCGGGCCGAGGCGGCGCGATCCCTGGCGGCGGGCGGCGTGGACGAGCGGGAGTTGTCCGAGCCGGAGACCGAGGTGCTGTTGAGCCTGCTCGACGCGGCACTGTCGGCGCGCGTTCCGGTCAGCGGCACCGTGCCGGGGGCGACGGGCACGCAGAACGGGGTGCGGCTGACGTTGAGCCCGGCCGCGGAGGGCACGGTGGTACGCACGGCGCGGGGCCGGCTGCATCTGGACGGGCTGCGGGTGAGCGTGCAGTGAGGGCCCGGCGGATCTCGCCGCTCGACCGGGATTCGTACCAGCGGGCGGCGCGCCTGATCCTGTCGCACCATCTGGTGACCGCGCAGTACCCGGACCGGGCCGCGCTGCCGCTGCTGCGCCGGTGGGCGACGGAGCTGCGGGAGGACCTGCTCGAGTTGTTCGGATACCGGCTGGAGGTGACCGAGACGACCGCGCGGTTGTTCACCGTCGCGGACCGGCTCGATCCCGGGGGCGGCGCGCGCACGGTCACCGACCGGCCCTTCGACCGTCGCCGGTACGCCTACCTGGCGCTGGCGCTGGCGGCGCTGGGACGCGCCGGCGGGCAGATCACGCTGTCGGAACTGGCCGAGCAGGTCGCGTCCGAGGCCGGCCAGGTGCCCGGGGTGGAGCTGGCCACCGAGCGTGCGACCGACCGGGACGCGTTCGTCGACGCGGTGGCGTGGCTCGCCGCGCGGGGGGCGATAACGCTGGCGGACGGCGACGCCGGCGGCTGGGTGTCGGATCCGGACCGGGGTGAGGCGCTCTACGACATCGACCGGCCCGTGGTGGCGGCGCTGTTCCGGCCGCCGCGCGCGCTACAGCACCTGCGCTCGGTGCGGGGCCTGCTCGCCGCCGGTGACGGCCGCGACGGGGACCGGA
>NZ_PCZU01000284.1:0-1721 GCF_002887785.1 Rhodococcus sp. ENV425 | reverse complement strand
GGGTACGGCGGGCGCTGGTGCAGCGACCGGTGGTGTACGCCGAGGAACTCGACGACGACGCGCGGCTGCAGCTGGCGCTGCCACGGACGACCGCGGGGATCGAGCTGCTGACGGGGCTGGTGGCCGAGCGGCGCGCGGAGGGCGTCGCGCTGGTCGATTCGTCGGGGCGGATGTCGGATCTGCGGTTCCCGGGGGTGGGAACGGTTCCGCAGGTGGCGTTGTTGCTGGCCGGGGAGATCTGTGCGCGGGTGTCGGATCCGGAGTCGGTACCGGTGCGGTTGCCGAGGCCGGCGGATGCGGAGGCGGAACTCGAGGCGGGACTGGACGCGGCGATTCCGGCGGCCGGGGTGTTCGCGTCGCTGGCCGGTGATGCCGGCGCCGGGCCGGCGGACACGACACCGGCGCAGCAGCCGGCGCCGACGCATCCGCTGGTCGAGGACAGCTGGCTGGCGGAGACGGCGGCGAAGCTGGTCGACGAGTTCGGCCGTACCTTCGCCGCGCAGTGGCAGGCCGACCCGGCGGGCCTGCTGGAGGCGGCGGTGACGTTGTTGCAGCGGCAACGGTTGGTGGCACGGGTGCCGGGCGGGGTGCTGGCGTTGCCGGCGCTGGCCCGGTTCCGGGGAGTGGTGGTGACGGTGCGCGAACGCGACCCGCGCCTCGCGCCGGCCGGTGAGGATTCGAACGAAGCGGAGATGTCGTGAGCAGTGCCCGTTTCCGGCCGACACGTGCCGGGATCATCAATCTGTGGGACTACCGGGACCAGGAGTTCTCGTTCGCGGACGGCCGGCTGGTGCTGCGCGGGCCCAACGGGTCGGGCAAGACCAAGGCGCTCGAGGTGCTGTTCCCGTTCGTGTTCGACGGGCGTATCGAGCCGCGGCGGCTGAACCCGTTCGCCGGCGAGGAGCGCACGATGCGGTCCAACCTGCTGTACCAGGGGCAGGACAGCGCGTATTCGTATGTGTGGATGGAGTTCTGCCGCGGCCGCCGGGACGATCCGGAGGCGGTGACCGTGGGGGTCGGGATGCGGGCGGCGCGCGGCAACGACAAGGTCACGCGGTGGTATTTCGTCGTCGACGGCCGGGTCGGTGTGGACTTCTCGCTGCTGGATGCGGCCGATCGCCCGCTGACGCGACGGCAGCTGATCGAGGAGGTCGGGGCCGACGCGGTCACGGACCGGCCGGTGGACTACCGGGCGGCGATCGATGCGCGGTTGTTCGGGCTCGGGATCGAGCGGTACGACCAGCTGATCAACCTGATCCTGACGCTGCGCCGGCCGCAGCTGGCCAAGAACCTGGACCCGAAGGGGTTGTCGCAGGCGCTGACCGACGGGTTGCGGCCGCTGGACGAGCAGCTGGTGCTCGAGGCGGCGCGGTCGTTCGCCGACATGGAGGAGGTCTCGCGCGCGCTGGAGTCGCTGGCGGCGGCGGACGAGGCGGCGCAGCGGTTCGTCGCGGTGTATGCGACCTACCTGGGTCAGCAGGCCCGCGCCGACGTCGACCGGCTCGGGGCGCGGTTGGCGGCGGTCGAGGGCGGGAGTGCGGAGTGGACGGCGTCGATGACGGCGTTCGACCGGGCCGGCGCGGAGCGGGCGCAGGCCCACGAGCGGCTCGAGCTCGCGGAGCGGGACCTCGAGCAGGCCCGGGCGACTCTCGAGGCGCTGCAGCGGTCGAGCGCGTACGAGGGCAAGCAGCAGCTCGACGATCTGGCGCAGGTGGTGGCGG
>NZ_PCZU01000048.1:53310-57719 GCF_002887785.1 Rhodococcus sp. ENV425 | reverse complement strand
CCGACGTCATCGTGCACACCCTGCGGATCCCGCGCACGGTCCTCGGACTCGTGGTCGGCATCGCACTCGGCGTCGCCGGCGCCCTCATCCAGGGCCACACCCGCAATCCGCTGGCCGACGCGGGACTGCTCGGCCTCAACGCGGGCGCCGCGTTCCTGGTGGTGCTCTCGATCTACCTGCTGGGCATGTCCACCCCCGCCCAGTACCTGTGGTTCGCCTTCGCCGGGTCCCTCGCCGCCAGCGTCGTGGTCTTCGGGCTGTCCTCCCTCGGCGGTGGCCGCGCCGGGCCGCTGAGCCTGGCCCTGGCCGGCGCCGCCGTCGCCTTCTTCCTGCAGGCCATGACGCATGCGGTGGTGCTGCTCGACCAGACCACCCTCGACGGATACCGGTTCTGGATCGTCGGCTCCGTCGCCGGACGCGACCTCGAGGTGCTGTGGCAGGTGCTGCCGTTCCTCGCGGCCGGGCTCGTCATCGCGGTGGCCAACACGCCCGGCCTCAACGTCCTCGGACTCGGCGAGGACGTGGCCCGCTCCCTCGGCACGAACGTCGTCGCGGCCCGCACCGTCGGCATCGTCGCCATCACCCTGCTCACCGGCGCGGCCACAGCGGCGTGCGGGCCGATCGCGTTCATCGGGCTCGTGGTCCCGCACGTGGCGCGGGCCGTCACCGGACCCGACTATCGCTGGCTGGTCCCCTATTCGGGCCTGCTCGGCGGCGCGCTGCTCGTCCTCGCCGACGTGATCGGCCGGATCGTCGTGCGGCCCGGCGAACTGCAGGTCGGCATCGTGCTCGCGCTGATGGGGGCGCCGTTCTTCATCGCCCTGGTCCGCCGGCGCCGGCTGGTGGCGCTGTGACCGCGCCCGCGACGACGCACCCCGCACCGGACCGGCCGACGGTCCCGTCCCGTCCGGCCCTGCGGCTCGGCCCGGTCTCGCTCGTGTGGCGCCCGCGCATGGTGGTCGTGTGCCTGGCGCTGGTGGTGGCGACGTTCCTGCTGCTGTGCGTGGGCCTCGGCCGGGGCGACTATCCGTTGTCGGTGCCGCAGGTGCTCGCCGTCCTGGCCGGCGGCGGGGAACAGCTCGACCGGTTCATCGTGCTCGAGTTGCGGCTGCCCCGTGGCCTGGCGGCGGTGCTCGTCGGCGCGGCCCTGGCCGTCTCCGGGGCGCTGACCCAGACGGTCTCGCGCAATCCCCTGGCCAGCCCCGACATTCTGGGCATCACGGCCGGGGCGAGCGCGGCCGCCGTCGCCCTGATCGTCGCCACCGGGTCCGGAGTGCTCGGCGGGGCGCTCGGCGCGCTCGGCCTGCCGCTCGCGGCGCTGCTGGGGGGCCTGCTCACCGCGGCGGCGGTGTACGTGCTGGCCTGGCGCGGCGGCGTCGAGGGCTTCCGGCTGGTGCTGATCGGCATCGGCGCCAACGCCCTGTTCGTCGCGCTGACCAACTGGATGCTCGTCTCGGCCGACATCAACGACGTCTCGCAGGCCCAGGTGTGGCTCACCGGGTCGCTCAACGGTGCCGGGTGGTCCCAGGTGGTGCCCACGGCGCTCGCGCTCGCCGTGCTCGGCGGCTGGCTCGTCACCGGCGCGTTCACGATGGGCGCGCTGCGGCTCGGGGACGACACCGCCCGCTCGCTCGGGGTGCGGCTGCAGACCCAGCGGGCGGTGCTGCTGCTCTCCGCGTGCGCGCTGGCCGGGATCGCCACCGCGGCGGCCGGCCCCATCGGGTTCGTCGCATTGGCCGCCCCTCAGGTCGCGTTGCGGCTGGTCCGCTCCCCCGGCCCGCCGCTGATCGCCTCGGCCCTGACCGGGGCGGCGCTCGTCGTCGCGGCCGACATCCTCGCCCGGACGGTGCTGCCGGTGGCCCTGCCCGTCGGGCTGGTCACCTCCGCGCTCGGCGGCCCGTTCCTGCTGTACCTGCTCGTGCGCTCCAACCGAAAGGTCTCCGTATGACCGGCATCTCCCGCGACATCGGCGCGCCCGCAGCCCAACCGGCGGCGGCCGCGTCGCCGCGGCTCGTCGCCGAGCACCTGGCCCTGGGCTACGGCGACCGGCTCGTCGTCGACGACCTGGATCTCACCGTGCCCACCGGCGTGATCACCACGGTGATCGGTCCCAACGGTTGCGGCAAGTCCACCCTGCTGCGGGCCCTGGGCCGGCTGCTGCGCCCGCGTCGCGGCACCGTGCTCCTCGACGGGCACGCGATCTCCTCGATGCGCACCCGCGACGTCGCGCGGGTGCTGGGGATGCTGCCGCAGGCCCCCGTCGCGCCGGAGGGCCTGACCGTCGCCGACCTCGTCGCACGCGGACGGCATCCGCACCAGTCGTGGCTGCGCCAGTGGTCCGCCGACGACGAGGGCGAGGTCGCCGTCGCGCTGGAACGCACCGGCATCGCGGATCTGGCCGACCGCCCGGTCGATCAGCTCTCGGGCGGGCAGCGGCAGCGGGCGTGGATCTCGATGGCGCTGGCGCAGGGCACCGACATCCTGCTGCTCGACGAGCCGACCACCTATCTGGATCTGGCGCATTCGGTGGAGGTGCTCGACCTCGTCGACCGCCTGCACTCGGAGCTGGGGCGCACCGTGGTGATGGTGTTGCACGATCTGAATCTCGCGATCCGCTACAGCGACCATCTCGTGGTGATGAAGGACGGGCGGATCGTGCGGTCGGGGGCGCCGGCGGAGGTGATCACCGAGGAGTTGCTGCGGGAGGTCTTCGCGCTCGACGCCGCGGTGATCGACGATCCGGTCTCGGACCGGCCGCTGATCGTGCCGATCGGCACCCGCCACGTCGTCGGCACCGCGGGCGGCCCGGCGGCCACGAGAACACGTACTACTTCGGGTAGTACGACACGTACGTCGGAGACCCGGTAAACTCGTGTCATGGCAGCACTCGGAGAACTCGAACGCGCAGTGATGGACCACCTGTGGTCCTCCACCGAACCCCAGACCGTCCGGCAGGTCCACGAGGCCCTCGCCGCCCGGCGCTCCCTCGCGTACACCACCGTCATGACCGTTCTCCAGCGCCTCGCGAAGAAGAACCTCGTCATCCAGCAGCGCGACGACCGCGCCCACCGCTACGTGCCGGTGCACGGCCGCGAAGAACTCGTCGCCAGCCTCATGGTCGACGCCCTGGATCAGGCCGACGAGTCCGCCGGCCGGGTCGCCGCCCTCGTCCACTTCATCGGGCGTGTCAATCCCGACGAGGCCGCCGCGCTGCGCGAGGCCCTCGCCGCCCTCGAGGCCGAGGAGGAAGGGCACGCCCGTCCCGCCGTCGCCGACCCGGGTACCGGTCGGGCGAGCTGACTGGCACACTCGGTGCCATGAACGCGACCACTGCGCTGGTCTTCGGCATCCTTGCGCTGCTGCTGGCAGGACCGGTACCGGCCCTGCTCAGTCGTGCCACCTGGCCGTACCGCAACCCCCGCGCCGCCCTGGTGCTGTGGCAGGCGGTGGCCCTCGCGGCCGTGCTGTCCGCGTTCAGTTCCGGCCTGGCCATCGCGTCGCTGCTGCTCGTCCCCGGCGAGGACGGCCGCCCCACCACCGCCCCGCTGCAGGAGATCGACGCGCTGGGCCTGCCCCTGTGGCTGACCTACGTGGTGGTCTTCGCCCTCACCCTGCTGATCGGTGCACGGCTGATGTATTCGATTCTGCGGGTCGGCGTCCGAACCCGCCGCCGCCGGGCCCGGCACCGCATGCTCGTCGACCTGCTCGACCGGCGCGACAGCGGCGCGTCGGTACGCCAGCTGTCCTACGTGCGCGTCCTCGACACCGCCGAACCCGTCGCCTACTGCCTGCCGGGCCTGCGGCACCGGGTCGTGCTCAGCGAAGGCACCCTCGACCACCTCGGCGACGACGAGATCCGCGCCGTCCTCGGCCACGAGCACTCGCACCTGCGGGCCCGGCACGACCTCGTGCTCGAGGCGTTCACCGCCGTCTACGAGGCGTTCCCCCGCTGGGTGCGGTCCAAGTCGGCGCTCGGCTCGGTGCAGCTGCTCGTCGAGATGCTCGCCGACGACTCCGCCGTGCGCGTCACCGGACCCACCCCGCTGGCCCGGGCCCTGGTGGCCTGCGCCGGCGCCCGCACCCCCCAGGGCGCCCTCGCCGTCGGTGGCCCCTCCACGCTGCTGCGGGTCAAACGCCTCGCCGAACCCGGACCGGACCTGCGCACCGCCGTCATCGCGTACGCCGCCGCCGTCGCGATCCTCGTCGTGCCCACCATCGCGGTCGCCGTGCCGTGGCTGACCGAACTCGGCCGCCTGCTGCGCGCCTGGTGAACCGGCGCCGGCCCCACCCGTAGCACGCCCCCGATTTCGATCCCGTCCGGGTTCGGGGGAAGCTGTACCCATGACCGTCGAACGCACCGAGAATCCCCGCGCCCAGATCGGCGTGACCGGCCTGGCCGTCATGGGATC